>JARXKM010000172.1 GCA_030272785.1 Pseudomonadota bacterium | reverse complement strand
GGTGGAGTCGAGCTCGCGCCCGGCGCTGCAGGCGTTCCTGAAGCTGTGGCTGGCCGCGCTGCGTGAGATGAAGAGCCGGGTCAAATGGTCGCTGGAAGTCGATCCGCTGGATATTTGATGCGCTTGAGAAATCGCAAAGTCTGTTTCGGATATTTCGTTTGTTTCGAAAAATTCGTTTAAACTGACAAGCAGGCCGCTCGACGGGCGGTGCGCTGTTGTAGAAGCGAAAAACGAAAGGAGGGTGCGATGTCATCTGAACTTGATCGAGATTTCGTTTTGGAAAATGAAGAAGAGGTAGCGTTGGCCAAAGCAGCCCAGCGCTGCATTGTCAGTGCGCTCGATCATTCGCGTGCAATCAGCATCGTGATCGTGGAAGACGGCATCGAACGTCTGGACCAGTCGCCATTGTTGCGCTTGCCGCCCAAGGTGCTGCGTTTGCTTGCCGATATGCTCGGTTCACTCGCGCAAGGCAAAGCCGTTGCGATCGTGCCGAAAGAGCGCGACGTGACAACCCAAGAGGCGGCAGTGTTCCTGAATGTATCGCGTCCCTACTTGGTTCGCCTGCTGGAAGAGGGGAAGATCGCCTATCACAAGGTGGGAACCCACCGACGGCTTCGATTTGCCGACGTTGTTCAGTATAAAGAAGACCGACAGAAACGCTCGCAGGACGCCCTCCAACGCCTGGCCGATCAGGCGCAGGAGTTAAACATGGGCTATTGATGGCCGGCTTCTATCGTTATACTGCCGTGCTCGATGCGTGCGTCCTGTACCCGGCCCCGTTGCGCGATTTGCTGCTAAGCTTGGCCGCTGCGGGAGTATTTCGTGGACGCTGGACCCATCGCATTCAGGACGAGTGGATCAGAAATCTGCTGGCAAATCGGCCGGATTTGCAGCCGGATGCGTTACGGCGCACGGCGGCGATGATGAATGACGTCATCGAGGATGGGTTGATTGAAAAATTCGAGTACCTGATCGATTCACTGACCTTGCCGGATCCCGACGACCGGCACGTGCTGGCGGCGGCGATCGTGGGGCGCGCAGACGCGATCGTCACATTTAATCGCAGAGATTTTCCGCAGACACATGTTGGCGTATTTGGCATCGACATTTTGCATCCGGATGATTTTTTGGTCGCGCAGTACGAGCGCGATCCGCTGCGTGTGCTCGCCAGCGTGAAGGCCAATCGGGCACGGTTGCGCAACCCACCCAAGCGAGCGGCTGAGTTGATCCTGACCTACGAAACACAAGGCTTGCCGCAGATCGCCAAGATTCTCAGCAACGCGGTCGACCTCATCTGAACCACGGACTTACATGCAAGCGCCACGGGAAAAAACCAACCATGAACACACTGAACGTTGATGTCGCCGTCATCGGCGCCGGCACCGCCGGCCTGGCCGCCTACCGCGCCGCGGTGGCGCAGGGCAAGCGCACCTTGCTGATCGAAGGCGGCCCGTACGGCACCACCTGCGCGCGCGTCGGCTGCATGCCGAGCAAGCTGCTGATCGTCGCGTCCGACGCCGCCCATGCGCTGGCCGCCGCGCCGGCGTTCGGCGTCCATCCGGGCCCGGTGCGCATCGACGGCGCGGCGGTGATGGCGCGCGTGCGGCGCGAGCGCGACCGCTTCGTCGGCTTCGTGCTCGACAGCGTCGAGGCGATCCCGGCGGCCGACAAGCTGCGCGGCCACGCCCGCTTCACCGGGCCGCAGACGCTGCAGGTGGACGATCACAGCAGCGTGCAGGCGTCGCGCATCGTCATCGCCACCGGCTCGACGCCGACCAGGCTGCCGGTGCTGGCCGCGGCCGGGCCGGGCGTCATCAGCAGCGACGCCATCTTCGAGCTGGCCGACCTGCCGGCCTCGATGGCGGTGATCGGCACCGGCGTGATCGGCCTCGAACTGGGCCAGGCGATGGCGCGCCTCGGCGTGCGGGTGGCGTTTTTCGCGCGCGGCGGCAGCCTGGCGCAGCTGAGCGATCCGCAAGTGCTGCATGCGGCCACGCGCACGCTGGGGACCGAACTGGACCTGCGCTTTCAGCAAGTCATCGTCGCCGCCGTCGAGCAGGACGGCGCCGTGCTGCTGAGCACGCGCGACGCCGCCGGCACCGCACGTCAGGAAACCTTCGCGCTGGTGCTGGAGGCGGCCGGGCGCACGCCGAACCTGCACGACATCGGCATCGCCCATAGCGGCTTGGTGCTCGACGCGGCCGGCATCCCGGTGTACGACCCGCACACCATGCAGTGCGGCACCAGCCACATCTTTCTCGCCGGCGACGCCGACAACGACCGGGCGGTGCTGCCGGAAGCGGCCGACGAGGGCAAGATCGCCGGCGACAACGCCGGCCGCTATCCGGACGTGCGCCCGGGCCTGCGCCGCACGGCGCTGACGATCGCCTTCACCGAGCCGCAGATCGCCTCGGTCGGCGCCAGCTACCGCGCGCTGTGCGCCGAAGGCAAACCGAAGTTCGCGCTCGGCATGGTGTCGTTCGAGAACCAGGGCCGCAGCCGCGTGATGCTGCAGAACCACGGCATGCTGCGCGTCTACGCCGAATACGGCAGCGGCCGCTTCCTGGGGGCGGAAATGATCGGCCCGCGCGCCGAGCACCTGGCGCACCTGCTGGCGTGGGCCTGCCAGGCGCGCATGACGGTCGACCAGATGCTCGAGATGCCGTTCTACCATCCGGTGGTCGAGGAGGGCGTGCGCACGGCGCTGCGCGCCTTGCACGCCGAGCTGGCGCGCGACGCCGCCGACCGCGTGATGGCGCCCGACGCGCCCGGCGTCTAGTTCAGGTAGCTGGCATCGAGCCGGCCGGCGGCGGCCAGTTCACGCAGCAGGCGGATGGTGTCGATGTCGGCCTCCTGGTAGGCCGATTTCTTGAACTCGTCGTACATGGCGTTGGCCGCGTCGGTGGCCGCGTCGTGGCCGTCGTCGTAGCGAAAGCGCACGAACAGGCTGTGCTCGGACGGCGCCTCGATCGTCACCGCCAGGCTCGAGGCGCTGATCTCGCCCTGCGGGTGCACCTCGTAGCGCACCTCGCGCAGCGGCGTGAGGATCACGCGGTCGTCGATGCGCAGTTCGCCGAAGCGGCGCTGGCGCCGGAAGCCGGCCGCGCTGCGCTCGCTGATCACGCAGTCGTCGAGGTGCGGTACGAACAGCTTGGGCGACTCGGCGTGCAGCACCAGGCCGCGCCACAGTTGTTCGCGCGTGAGCGCGTCGATCAGCGGGTTGAGCGGATCGTTAATCTGGATCAGGTGTTCAAATTTCATGGTGCTGTTCCCGAAAGAAGGGGGGCGCGCGCTGCGCTGACACCAGATGGTAACGCATGCCGGGCGCGCGGGCCGCGCGCCGATTGATACGGCCGGCGCGCGCGATCGATTACACTGCGGCACTAGCGGAGGATTTCCCATGAACAGCAAACGCACCGAATACCTGGCCAACTACGAAGCGCTGCAGGAAGCGAGCCACCAGAGCGTGGCGCAGCACATCGCCGCGCGCCGCTCGATCACGCGCAGCCAGTTGGCGGCCGAGCCGGATGCCGCCTTCGGCCAGCGCGCCGCCGACGCGGTCGCCAAGTTCGGCGGTTCGTGGACCTTCATCATGCTGTTCGCGGCGGTGCTGGTGGTGTGGGTGCTGCTCAATTCCTGGCTGCTGGCGCGCAACGGCGGCAAGGGCTTCGATCCGTATCCGTACATTTTGCTCAACCTGTTCCTGTCGATGCTGGCATCGATCCAGGCGCCGGTGATCCTGATGTCGCAGAACCGCCAGGGCGAGCGCGACCGCCTCGACGCGCGCAACGACTACGAAATCAACCTCAAGGCCGAGCTCGAGATCATGTCGCTGCACGAAAAGATGGATGCGCTCAAGGTGCGCCAGTGGGAGGAACTGATCGCGCTGCAGCAGGAACAGATCCGCCTGCTCGGCACCTTGTGCGCAGCAGGCGCCGCGCCGGCGCTGGCGGCCAGCAAATAGTTACAAATCAGTTACAATATAGTCGTGCATTCGCTCTTGTAACATTTCTCTCAATGCATGAAACTGACGCCGTCGTCACTGCCCAATATCGCCAATGCAGGTTCCCCGCATCACCTCGCTGCTCCAGGGCATCGCCTCCTCCCGCAGCTGGCTGCTCACGCACGTCCCGCTGACCGGGTCGATGGCCGGCTACGACCTGTTCCTCAAGATCGCCAACGACTGCCCGGGGGGCCAGCCGGTGCGCATGAGCGCGCTGCTCGACGGCATCGGCCACCCGCCCGAAACGGTGCGCGCGCAGCTGCTGCAAATGGCAGCGGCCGACCTGCTGGCGCCGCGGGCGGACGACGCCTGGCTGCCGACCGCGCGCTTCCTCGGCCTGCTCAACAGCTTCAGCCAGCAGTTCGACAGCCTGTTCATCTTGCGCAAGTCACTGCGCGACCGGCAATTGCTGGTGGTCAGCGACGATGACGAACTGGGCCATTTCGCCGAGCGGCTGTACGACCATTTCTACGACCTCGGCTGGCTGTACCTGCACAATTTCGGCGCCGCCTGCTTCCTGATGGCCTCGCTGGTGGCGCGCCTGGCCGGCGAGGCCGGCTACCGCGCCCGCGTCGCCTCCGGCTATGTCGACATCGCGCGCGGCGACGCCCGCTACCTGCTGGGCGCGCAAGGCTACGCCAAGCCCGGCCAGATCGACGGCCACGCGGTGTGCGTCGTCGAAGAGAAGCTGCTGATCGATTTCGGGCTCGGCAACGCGCGGCGCAGCTATCGCAGCGACTTTCCGTGGGCGCTGGCGTGCGCGTTCCGACCGCGCGGCGCGTGCCTGGCCGAGTTGGCGATGCCGACCGGCGAAACGGTGCGGTGGAAGAACGACTGGCAGTCGCCCGACACCGAGGCCGAACTGGCGCGCTACGCGCCGCACCTGGACCAGCTGGCGGCGCAGTACCACGCGCAGTTTCGCTGAGCCGGCGGCGCAAGGCCGGGCCTCAACCCAAGCGGACCGGGCTGACGGCGCCGCGACGCGTTACAATGGCTGGCTGTTTTCCCGATAGAAGCGCCTTCCGATGTCCTCCTCCCCCAAGTTCGGCCTCAACGTTCCGCAGAGCGAAGCTGTGATCTACCTGGACGGCCCGTGCCTGGTGCTGGCCGGCGCCGGCTCGGGCAAGACGCGCGTGATCACCCAGAAGATCGCCCACCTGATCGAAGACCGCGGCTACGATCCGCGCACCATCGCCGCGCTGACCTTCACCAACAAGGCCGCGCTGGAGATGCAGGAGCGCATCGCCAAGCTGCTCAAGCAGCCCAAGCAGGCCAAGCAGCTGACGGTGTCGACCTTCCACTCGCTGGGCGTGAAGATCCTGCGCCAGGAGGCCAACGGGGTCGGCCTGAAGGACAAGTTTTCGATCATGGACAGCGACGACTGTTACGGCCTGGTGCAGGATTTGGCGATCACCACCGACAAGCAGCTGATCCGCCGCATCCAGAACGCCATCTCCCTGTGGAAGAACGGCCTGGTCGATCCGGAAGAGGCGATCCGCAACGCCGCCGACGAGGACGAAGCGCAGGCGGCGCGGGTGTTTCGCAGCTACGTGGCGACCCTGTCGGCCTACCAGGCGGTCGACTTCGACGACCTGATCCGCCTGCCGGTCGAGCTGTTCCGCACCAACGAGGCGATCCGCGACAAGTGGCAGCGGCGCCTGCGTTACTTGCTGATGGACGAGTACCAGGACACCAACACCTGCCAGTACGAACTGGTCAAGCTGCTGGTCACCGGCATCAACAAGAAGCCGATGTTTACCGCGGTGGGCGACGACGACCAGGCGATCTACGCCTGGCGCGGCGCCTCGGTGGAGAACCTGGTGACCCTGCAGACCGACTTCCCCGACCTGCGGGTGATCAAGCTCGAGCAGAACTACCGCTCGACGACGCGGATCCTGACGGCGGCCAATGCGGTGATCGGCAACAACCCGAAGATGTTCGACAAGAAGCTGTGGTCCGAACACGGCCTGGGCGAGCCGATCCGCGTGCTCGGCATGCAGAACGACGATCAGGAGGCCGAGCAGATCGCCATCATGATTTCGGCCGACCGCTTCCAGCGCAAGAACAAATGGTCCGACTACGCGATTCTGTACCGTGGCAACCACCAGGCGCGCGTGATCGAGCAGTCGCTGCGCAAGGAGCGCATCCCGTACACCATTTCGGGCGGCCAGAGCTTCTTCGACAAGGCCGAGATCAAGGACATCATCAGCTACCTGCGCCTGGTGGCCAACGAGAACGACGATCCGGCCTTCATCCGCGCCGTCACCACGCCCAAGCGCGGGGTCGGCATGGCCACGCTGGAAGTGCTGGGGGCGCTGTCGAAGCAATGGAACTGCTCGCTGTTCGAGGCGGTGTTCAAGGGGGGCCTGGAAGCCAAGCTGGCCGACCGCCAGCTGCTGCCGCTGCGCGAATTTTGCAACTTCATCAACAACCTCGAATCGCGCGCCAGCCGGCCCGGGCCGTCCGGCAGCGGCGAGAACGCCGCCGCCGTGCTCGACGACATGATGAAGGAAATCAATTACGAGTCCTACCTGTACGACAGCTTCGACGACCGCGCCGCGCAAGGCAAGTGGGGCAACGTGCTCGAATTCACCAACTGGCTCAAGGAACGCGGCTGCGGCGGCAAGGACAAGTCGGGCGAGGAAAAGAATCTGCTTGAGCTGACCCAGATGGTGGCCCTGATGACTATGCTTGAAGGCAAGGACGAAGAGCCCGACGCGGTGCGCATGTCGACCCTGCACGCCTCGAAGGGGCTGGAGTTCCCGCACGTCTTCCTGGTCGGCGTCGAAGAAGGCATCTTGCCGCACAAGGGCGATCCGGACGCCTCGGTCGAGACGATCGGCGCGCGCGTGCAGGAAGAGCGGCGCCTGATGTATGTCGGCATCACGCGGGCGCAGCGCACCTTGCAGATCACCTGGTGCAAGCAGCGCAAGCGCGCCGGCGAGCAGATCCACTGCGACCCGTCGCGCTTCATCAAGGAAATGGCGCTCGATGTCGGCAACGCGGTGCCGACCGAAGCCGAGACGATCTCGCCGAAAGACCGGCTGGCCAGCCTGAAGGCGCTGCTGGCGACGCCGAAGGCGCCCGTCGCGTAACTGCGGCCCTCGGGGTAAGGTCTGTTATTCGGACATTTAGTTCTTCAAATGTTCGAATGGCAGACCTGACCCCAGCGTTCGCAGACCCCAGCGTTCGCAGCTCAGCAGCGAATCCCCGACGCATCATGACAGCCGCGTCGCAGGTGCGGCTGATGCAGCACGCGATGCGCCAGCGCCTGATCGATGGCATTACTCTCCAGGTATTCCGCGGCCGCACTGGTACCCAGCATCGCCTGCAAAATAATGCTGACCTCGATGCGCTGGGCGGTCAGCAGGTCAGGCCGTCCGGCCACGCGCAGCGACGGCCCGGCCACGGGCGAGCCGGCCGCCTGCGCCACCGTTTCGGCGATCGCCGACTGCATCAACATCGAAGAATTAGTTTCCATGCGTACATATTGCATGGCAATTAACACAAAGTCCGTGCGTTAGCGCGCATATCCGCGCATCGTGTTGCCATCGGCGGCATAATGCCCGATGGACGACCAGATGAGCACGATCGCCTGGATTGACCCGGCTTTATTCTCAGATCCTAACCGCAAGGAATCGATGCTTCTTAAAATTGGAGAGTTAGCGCGTCGCACAGGACTGACCGTCCGCGCATTGCATCATTACGACGACATCGGGTTGCTGCATCCGTCCGGTAGATCGGATGCAGGATACCGGCTATACAAGGCAGCAGACATTGAGCGACTTCACACCATCCAAGCTCTGCGGCATCTCGGATTGTCACTGGACGAGATTCAAAAAGCATTGACTGAGCACGGTAAATCTCTCCCAAACGTCATTGCTCGCCAACTTGAAGCATTGGACCAGGACATTGAAAAGGCCCTGCAGTTGCGCAGTCAGTTGTTGCTAATCCAGAAACGCGTCGCGTCAGGTGTGCCGCCAGAATCGGGCGATTGGTTGACCAGTCTCTCACTGATGGCGACGCATAGCCAGTATTTTTCTGCCACTGAATTGCGCATGCTGTTCGAGAATTGGAGGCGCGATGAAGCGCTTTGGCCCCCATTGATCACGGAAATGCAAAAAGCCATTCAAGATGGGAGTCCGCCCGATTCCACAGTTGCGCAACGACTTGTGTTGCGCTGGATGGAAATATCGTTGAAATGGATGGACGGCAACATCGATTTATTGCAGCGATGGGACGCCATGCTTCAGCAAGAGCCAATCACCGTGGCCAAAAGCCTGATCGATCGTACCGTACTCGAATACTTCCATGCGGCCATGCAATGCCGAAAAACGGCGTTGCTGAAATTCCTGTCATCTGAAGAATACGCACAATTACGCCTTGTCGGTGAACGTGACTGGCAGGTACTCAATGACGCTGTAGAGGCATTGGCACGCGATGATGTGCCGTTCGAAGATGTGCGGGCACGCGAACTGGTGCAGCGCTGGCGTGACTTGCTTGACTACACATCAAATGATGACCCCGCCATCAAAGCCAAGCTGCTCACTGCAGTCAAAAGCGAACCAGTTTTGCAAGCGGGCCTGGCCCTGTCCGAAATCTCGCGCTTGTACCTGCGCAGTGCAAGCGCGGAACTGACTTCAAAATGACAGCATTTGCTATCGGTGGCCGCGGCGTTGCCAGATTTGAGAACTTTGTGCTTGACCCTCACGTTGCGTGAGTGTTTATCGTTGCCGCTCCCATTAATTTCACAAGGAGCGTTCAATGATCGCCACACCAGTCAACCTGATGCAATCTGGCAAGCCAAGCAAATCAGCACATCGCGTCGCCTTGCATCGCGCAGTACACCAATTGCTGGACGAGCCAGTTGTTTTTTCTGACCCGTTTGCGCTGCCAATTCTTGGGAAAAATTTGGCGCAGATTGTGGAAGGTGATCCCTATCAGTTCAATGACCCCATGTCTCGTGGGCTACGTGCTGCCACAGTCGTACGTAGCAAGGCGGCCGAAGACATGCTTGAGGTGAACTTGACCCAAGGAGTTGGCCAGTACCTTGTATTGGGAGCCGGATTGGACACGTATTTGCTACGCAATCCTCGGGCCAATAAAAATTTGCGCGTGTTCGAAGTCGACCACCCGGCAACACAAACGTGGAAAAAAGGGATTTTGCAGGAACAAGGCCTGAAGGTTCCGGATTCGGTTGAATTTGTGGCTGCAGATCTTGAAACCGTCTCGCTAGCATCGGCGTTGACTTCATCGACATTTCGGTCTGACGCGCCGAGCTGTTTTTCGTGGCTCGGGGTTACCGTCTATCTGTCGAAGCAGGCAATTTTTGATGTCCTGAATTACGTCGCATCGCTGCCGAAAGGAAGCAGTATCACCTTTGATTATCGCGTTGCTCCAGCCTTGCTGCATCCGATCGATCAGGTCATTGGTGAGTATGCGGCCAAGCAATTCGAAATGGATGGTGAGCCATGGCAGAGCTATTTTCATCCTCAAGAGCTGCAACGTCAGATTGCGGCGCTTGGTTTTCGTGACGTTGCAGATTTTAGCGCTGATGAGCTCAACGCACGCTATTTTCAGAAGCGGAAAGATGGATTGAGGTTCGGAAACGGGTTCAGGATATTGCGAGCGGTCGTATAACCTAATAGGCGAGTCTACTGTTTAGCGTACGCGCCCACGCGAACCAGACCCAAGCGGCCGAGACAGCAAGCTTTCGGTCGTGGTGCATTACTGTGCGACGCCAGCGTTCATCCACGCGTGCGTACGTTCGCAGCGAGACCGAGGGCAGCTGCAAGGTGCTCCATGTCGATGACGGCGCGCCGTTTCGCCGACCACATGCACTGGGGATATCGCCGGGCGTCGGCGGAGGCGTCGGGAAAAAAAGTGGACCGGGAGTAGGGTCAGAAGCAACCCTGGCACTGCAAGAATTAGAGTTCAGCCTACGGGGTAGAATGGGGGCCTATACACCTTTTTCGTTGAATTGAGGTCTAGCATGGGTGTTCACCTAGTCAAAGAGGATAGTTTCGAATGAGCCAATTGACATTTGGTAGTGAATCAGGACCGCTTATCGATATCGAGATCAAGCTGGCGCACCAGGAAGACCTGGTCGAGGAGCTCAACAAGGTGGTGTACCAGCAGAGCCGCCGCATCGACCAGCT
>JARXKM010000171.1 GCA_030272785.1 Pseudomonadota bacterium | reverse complement strand
CCGCATGGGAACGACTTAGATCGAGGATCGATATGCATTCGGCGAGCTGTTGAGGTTGGTCAAATTCGTACACGTTGATAATGCAAACGAACCGCTTGCCGCGGTGCCGACGACCTCACTTTACGTTAATACGCGCTAATCATTGCCATCCCGCAAGGCTCACCTTTCTCCGATCTCGCACAGTAGCGTTTTCGTCCACGGAGGCAATTATGGCTTACATCTTTCCCAGCGCGGCTACACTAGAAAGAAAGCCGAAGGTAGGCACAACTGACTGCGTCGCGCTCGTGCAATACTATGCGGCAGTGCCGCACCATAATGCATGGCGTGCAGGAACGAACGTCATGGACAACCGGAATCTCACGCCGGGGACGGCAATTGCGACGTTTGTAAATGGTCGCTACCGGAGCCTCAAGAAGGGTAACCACACTGCTTTTTTCCTTCGATTCGCCGGGCCCGGTGAAGGATTTTGGGTAATGGATCAATGGAAGGACGGAGGCGGCCGCTCTTCCAAGCCGTTCATCTCAGCGCGACAAATCAGGCCCAAAAAAGATGCGCAAAATGCTGACGGTTCGTGGAAGCAAGCCAGCGATGATGCGCGGGCGTTTTCGGTCATCGAATGAGGCGAAAATGAAAGCACTCTACTTCCTGATTATCACCGTACTGTCCTTGCCATGCGGTGCCGCAGCCATCGATCATCGCATCGAGTGTCCCCTTGAAATCCCAATGAAAGCGATATCGATTACCGCTGCACCGGCCGGATGGACGCCATTTCTGCCGTTCGAATATCGAAACGGCATGCAGCTGACATCCGCTGGCATGATGTGGGGTCCACCATCATCGATGAGCATGGCAAAACCATCGTTCACCGGTAAAGTTCATGGGAAAAATACTGAACGTTGGGATGCACCAGGAACTGCTGCAGATGAAAAGTGGATGGCGTGCTACTACGGCAAAGATGGTTACCCCGACGCGATCATGTCGCAGCGGCTACCTGACAGCGCCACGCAGTGCGTTGTGACGTATCCAAGAGAAAAGTCGGATAAGCGGCTCGACATCATGTGCAAGTGGTAGGAAGCGAAATAGCTTCATGTCGGATGGCTGCGCTGGCAACTTCGACTATTTTTCCGTTTCCGCGAAACGCGCGTCGAACACGGTAAAATGATGGGATTGTCCGGCACGCCCGCGTCCCACCGCTAAGAAGAAATGACCACCGTTCCCACCGAAATCAACGCAGCCGCCATCAAGAACGGCGCGGGCGAAAAGCACACGCCCATGATGCAGCAGTATCTGCGCCTGAAGGCCGACTACCCGACCATGCTGCTGTTCTACCGCATGGGCGACTTCTACGAGCTGTTTCACGACGATGCCGAAAAAGCCGCGCGCATCCTCGGCATCACCCTCACCGCGCGCGGCGCCTCGAACGGCAACCCGATCCGCATGTGCGGCATCCCCTTCCATTCGCTCGATCCGTACCTGGCCAAGCTGGTCAAGCTAGGCGAGTCGTGCGCGATCTGCGAGCAGATCGGCGACCCGGCCACCAGCAAGGGCCCGGTCGAGCGCAAGGTCATGCGGGTGGTCACGCCGGGCACCCTGACCGACGCCGACCTGCTGCCCGAAAAGGCCGAACGGCCGCTGCTGGCGGTATGCATGATCAGCCAGCGCAAAGTCGTCACCACCGGCCTGGCGTGGCTCTCGCTCGCTTCCGGCGCGCTCAAGCTGATGGAGTTTTCGGGCGACAGCCGCACCGTCGGCGTGCGCCTGCAGCAGGAACTCGAACGCATCGCGCCGGCCGAAATCCTGCGCGGCGACGGCGCCGACCTGTTCACCGACAACGAGATGGCGCACACCCAGCGCGTGCCGGACTGGCACTTCGACGTCGTCGGCGGCCACAAGGCGCTGCTCGACCAGCTGGCCGTGGCCACCCTCACCGGCTTCGGCGCCGACGGCTTGGGCGCCGCGTTCGGCGCGGCCGGCGCGCTGCTGCGCTACGCCCAGGCGACCCAGGGCCGCGGCCTGCAGCACGTGCGCAGCCTGACGACCGAAACCGAAAACGAATTCATCGGCCTCGATGCGGCCACCCGCCGCAACCTGGAGCTGACCGAGACGATCCGCGGCCAGGAGTCGCCGACCCTGTTCTCGCTGCTCGATCACTGCCGCACGGCGATGGGTTCGCGCCTGCTGCGCCACTGGCTGCACCACGCGCGGCGCGACCAGGCGGTGGCGCGTGCGCGTCACGCGGCAATCGCCGCGCTGGCCCGCAGCGACGCCAGCGGCGCGCTCGCCGCCACGCTCGGCCAGGTGCCCGACATCGAACGCATCACCACCCGCATCGCGCTGCTGTCGGCGCGCCCGCGCGACCTGGCCAGCCTGCGCGACGGCCTGCAGCAACTGCCCGCCCTGCGCCGCAGCGTGCAGCAGTCGTTCGCCGCCGGCGAGGCGAGCCTGCTGGCGACCATCCACGCTGCGCTGGCCACGCCCGACGCCTGCCTCGACCTTCTGGTGCGCGCGGTGATGGAAGAGCCGGCGGCGATGGTGCGCGACGGCGGCGTGTTCGCGCGCGGCTTCGACGCCGAACTGGACGAACTGCGCGGCCTGTCCGAGAACGCCGGCCAGTTCCTGGTCGACCTGGAAACGCGCGAGCGCGCCCGCACCGGCATCGCCAACCTGCGCGTCGAGTACAACAAGGTGCACGGCTTCTACATCGAAGTCACGCACGGCCAGACCGACAAGGTGCCGGACGATTACCGCCGCCGCCAGACGCTCAAGAACGCCGAACGCTACATCACGCCGGAACTGAAGGTGTTCGAGGACAAGGCGCTGTCGGCGCAGGACAAGGCGCTGGTGCGCGAGAAGCTGCTGTACGAGCAGCTGCTGGCCGACCTGGCGCCGCACATTGCCACCTTGCAGACCATCTCGCAAGGGCTGGCGCAGCTCGACACCCTGACCGCGCTGACGGGCCACGCGCTGCATCACAACTGGTGCGCGCCGCAACTGGTGGCCGAGCCGACCCTGGACATCCGCGAAGGCCGCCATCCGGTGGTGGAGAACCAGATCGAGCGCTTCATCGCCAACGACTGCTGCTTTTCCAACGAGCGCCGGCTGCTGCTGATCACCGGCCCGAACATGGGCGGTAAATCGACCTTCATGCGCCAGGTCGCGCTGATCACGCTGCTCGCCTACATCGGCAGCTACGTGCCGGCCGCCGCCGCCACCATCGGCCCGGTCGACCGCATCTTCACCCGCATCGGCGCCACCGACGACCTGGCCGGCGGCCGTTCGACCTTCATGGTCGAGATGACCGAATCGGCGGCGATCCTGAACGGCGCCACCGAGCACTCGCTGGTGCTGATGGACGAAGTCGGGCGCGGCACCTCGACCTTCGACGGCCTGGCGCTGGCGTGGGCGATCGCACGCCACCTGATCGACAGCAGCCGCAGCTTCACGCTGTTCGCCACCCACTACTTCGAACTCACCCAGCTTCCCGAGAGCCATCCAACGGCGGCCAACGTGCACCTGTCGGCGGTCGAGCACAAGGACAGCATCGTGTTCCTGCACGCGGTGCAGGCCGGGCCGGCCTCGCAAAGCTACGGTTTGCAGGTGGCGCAGCTGGCCGGCGTGCCGCAGGGCGTGATCAAGGCGGCGCGCAAGCACCTGGCGCGGCTCGAGTCGCAGGCGCTCGATGCGACGCCGCAGCTGGACCTGTTCGCACTGCCGTGCGTCGAACCGGACGACCAGGACGACGATGCCGCGCCGGCCGCCGGCAGCGCGCTGCTGGCGGCGCTGGCAGCGATCGACCCGGATGCGCTGACCCCGCGCGAGGCGCTCGATCAGTTGTACCAGTTGAAGCGGCTGTCGGCGTAATGGCGCGCCTGGTCAAACTTGCGGCGGTGCTGCTGGCCGCGCTGGCGGCGCACGGCGCGCCGGCCGCGTCGAAGAAGGACGCCGACAGCCACCAGTTCGGCGTGATCGGCCACAGCTTCCACAACGGCGGCAGCGAGGCGCGGCTGAAGCAGTCGATCGCCGACGAGAGCGAGGCGGCGCTGGCGTTCGTCGTCGCCACTGGCATCAAGGGCGTCGACGAGCCGTGCAGCGACAAGCTGTATGCGCGCCGCCGCGAGCTGTTCGACGATGCGCGCCGGCCGATGATCGTGCTGCCGTCGGCGAGCGACTGGAGCGAGTGCAAAAATTCGGCCGGACGCTCGGACGCGATCGAGCGCCTGAACCGCGTGCGCGAGCTGTTTTTCAGCGAGCCGGCCTCGCTCGGCGCGCACAAGCTGGCGCTCACGCGCCTGTCGGCCAGCGCGAAATTTCGCAGCTATGCGGAGAACGCGCACTGGCAGGTCGGCGACGTGCTGTACGCAACCGTCAACCTGCCGGCCAATAACAACCATTTCCGGCCGGAGGCTGGGCGCAACAGCGAGTTCGAGGACCGCATGGTGGCCAACCGCTTCTGGCTGAACCGCCTGTTCGCGATGGCCAAGCGCGAGAAGCTCGACGCCATCGTGCTGTTTTCGGAGGGCGACGTCAAGGCGCTCACGCAGCAGACCGGCCTGCGCGCCTTGCTGGGCCGCTCCAGCGGGAAGCTCGACGGCTTCGACGAGCCGCGCCGGCAGATCGCCACGCTGGCGCAGAAGTTTCCCGGCAAGGTGCTGCTGATCGACAGCGATGCG
Source organism: Pseudomonadota bacterium (assembly GCA_030272785.1). GTDB lineage: Bacteria > Pseudomonadota > Gammaproteobacteria > Burkholderiales > Burkholderiaceae_D > JAFCUW01. The sequence goes on along the minus strand of JARXKM010000171.1, from coordinate 5,553 downwards.
GCGCGCAAGACGCCCATGCCGAGCATCGAGTGGCGCGGCAACCTGGGACATCTGAGCCTGGGGTCGGGGGCGGTGGAGGTGAAGGTCACGCCGGGGGCGAGTACGCCCTTCACGCTGAAGAATGCGGCGGCGGTGAAGTAGGCAGCTGCCTTGCCGGCAGCGATGCCCGGGTCGGATCCGGCGGCGGCGCGCCGCCGGATCCGACCCGCGCGGTGGTTAATGCACCGGGTGCGAGCGGAACGCGTCGCCTTCGTCGCCGTCGTCCTCGTCGCCGTGATGATGGCCATGCGCGCCATGCACGTGCTCGTGGGTGATTTCTTCGTCGGTGGCGGCGCGCACGTCGATCACCGACAGCTCGAAGCGCAGCGCCATGCCGGCCAGCGGGTGATTGCCGTCGAGGACCACCTTGTCGTCGGCGATGTCGGTGACGGTGAAGATCATCGCGTCGTCGTCGGCGTCGGTGCTGTCGGGCATGCCTTCGAACTGCATGCCCACTTCCAGCGGCTCAGGCAGGCGGTTGCGCGGCTCCACTTTCACCAGCGCCGGGTCGTAGTCGCCGAATGCGTCGTCGGGCTCGATCTGCAGGGTCGACGAATAGCCGACTTCCTTGCCATCGAGCTCTTCCTCAATCTTCGGCAAGGTGTTCTCGTAGCCGCCGTGCAGGTAGACCATGGGCTGACTGCCGTCTTCGATCAGGTTGTTTTGTGCATCCGACAGCTTGTAGTTGACCGTCACTACCGTGTTCTTGGCAATCTTCATAGTGCTTTCCTTTCATTGTAAGAGCAGGCAGATTATACCTCCGTCATCGCCTTCGCCCCATTCATCCATGGTTATAATGGCGCATGAAAAAAATACCGCTCCTGGGTGACATCACGCCCGCCCAGTTTCTCCGCGATTACTGGCACAAGAAACCGCTGCTGATCCGCCAGGCCATCCCCGGCTTCAAGCCGGTGCTGCCGTTCGAGGCGCTGGCCAAGCTGGCGAGCGAAAACTTCGTCGAGTCGCGCCTGATCACCTGTTTCGACGGCCACTGGGACATGCAGCACGGCCCGCTGGCCGAATTGCCCGCGCGCGAGCGCGCCGGCTGGACCATGCTGGTGCAAGGCGCCAACCTGGTCGACGCGCGCGCCGACGCGCTGCTGCGCCAGTTCCGCTTCATCCCCGACGCCCGCCTCGACGACCTGATGATCAGCTACGCCACCGATGGCGGCGGCGTCGGCCCGCACTTCGATTCCTACGACGTGTTCCTGCTGCAGGCGCACGGCAAGCGGCGCTGGAAGATCGGCGCGCAGAAGGACCTGACCCTGGTCGACGGCATGCCGCTGAAGATCCTCAAGCATTTCTCGCCGCAGGAGGAGTTCGTGCTCGAACCGGGCGACATGCTGTACCTGCCGCCCCACTACGCCCACGACGGCGTGGCCGAAGGCGACTGCATGACGTACTCGATCGGTTTTCGCTCGCCGTCCTACCAGGAACTGGGCGAGGCGTTCCTGCAGTTCATGGCCGATTCGATCGACCTGCCGGGCCGCTACGCCGACCCGGACCTGGCCGCCTCGAGCAAGCCGGCCGAAATCCCGCGCCACATGCTTGCCACCGTCACCGAGGAAATGAACAAGGTCCGCTTCACCGAGGAAGACGTGACGATCTTCCTCGGCGAGCACCTGTCCGAGCCGAAGCACAATGTGTTCTTCACCGGCCCGGCCAAGCCGCTGACGGCGGGCCGCTTCGCCCAGGCGCTGGCCAAGCGCGGGGTGGCGCTGTCGCTGAAGACGCAAATGCTGTACCGCGGCAAGCACGTGTTCATCAACGGCGAATCGTTCGCCGTCGGCCGCGCCGACAAGCTCATGCTCGACACGCTGGCCAACGCGCGCACGCTGAGCGGCGCGGCGCTGGCCGGCGCCTCCGACGACGTCATGGAAGCGCTCTACACCTGGTATCAGGACGGCTGGGTCGATCTGGCCTGAGAGGCTCAAAGGAGGCTGGCATGGATGACATCGACGCCCACCGTTTCGACACGCAGCGCGCCTTCGCGGCGCACTGGCGCGCATGCCTGGCCCGCTCGCACGCGACCTTGCAGCTGTTCGACCCCGATTTCAGCGTGTTCCCGCTCGGCCAGTCCGACGTCGACGCGGCGCTGCGCCAGTTCCTGGCCGGCGGCGGCAGCATGCAGCTGGCGATGCACCGCGGCGAACACATCGCGCACGCCTATCCGCGTTTCCTGCGCCTGCTGCGCGACTTCGGCCACCGCATCGCCTGCCGCGCCACGCCGCCCGGCCTGCGGCAGCTGACCGACTCGTTCTGCATCGGCGACCGGGTGCACATCGTGCGGCGCTTCCACAGCGACCACCTGCGCGGCGAGGCGGCCTTCGATGCGCCCGCCGCCACCGAGATCAGCCTCGAACGCTTCGAGGCGATCTGGTGCGAAGCGCGTCCTTGCCTGCAGCCGACGACCACCGGGCTATGACAGGCAACACCGAATTTTGTAGGGATATGAAATTAAACACGGGGCGAATCGCCGGATGTAAACACACTGTTACAAAATGAAGCGCGCCTTCCGGCCAGAAAATTCCATAAAAGCATCTTTGTCCTATTGCGAAGCACCAAATTTCGCTATAATATCGGGTTAGGAAGTTTCCGTTGTCTGTCAAGCACCATTACGGTATGAAAGCTAACGAGAATTCCCTAAAGAGCGATAATTACCGGTAATTATTCATCGCAACACGTTGTTTCTACTTTTGAATTAATTAAGGAAAACCCCCATGAAAAAATCCCTGCTGATCATCTCCCTGTTGGCTGTTGCTTTGGCTGCTTGCAGCAAAAAAGAAGAAGCTCCTGTTGTTGCTCCAGCTCCAGTAGTTGAAGTTGCTCCAGCACCAGCTCCTGCTACCCCTGCTGCTGACGCTGCTGCTGCCGCTTCGGTTGCTGCATCGGCTGCTGCTGACGCTGCTTCGGCCGCTTCGACCGCTGTCAACGCTGCTTCGACCGCCGCTTCGGCTGCATCGGCTGCTGCATCGGCTGCAAACAAGTAATTTTTTACTTGTTGTGAAAGAACCGGCCCGCGGGCCGGTTTTTTTACGCCTGGCGGTTTGGTGGGACGCGCCAGGCGATCTGGCAAGGCATGAAAAAACCGGCGCGAGGCCGGTTTTTTGTGGATCAACGCCTGGGTCTCACCCGCGGGACTCGGCGCCCCCCCCGTCAGACCCCATCCATCACTTGAGCTCGTCGCCGAGCAGCTTGAGGATCTTCACGCCGGCGCCGGTCGTTTCCGGCTTGCCGTCGTTGCTCTGGACGCTGACCTGGCTGGCGTTGCCGCTGGCATCGGCCTTGACGGCGATGCGGAAGCGCTGCGCTTCTTTTTCCTTGTCGGCGGCGCTGCCCAGGGTCAGCAGCTTTTTGAAGAAGCCGGTAGTGCCGGCGGCGTCCGGATCGACGTAGCGCACGAAGTACACGCCGTTGACGCGGTCGCGGTCTTCCACCGTGAAGCCGACCCGGTCGAGCGCCAGGCCGACCCGGCGCCAGGCGCGGTCGAAGCCTTCGTCGACTTCGACGTAGCTGGCCGCTGCCGTGCCGACCAGCTTGGCGTGGGCCGCCGGCGCCGGCGCGTTCGCCACCGCCGCCTGCACCGTCTTGGTGTCCGGCGTGCCGGTCAGGCGCGCCATCAGCTTGGCCAGGAACTGCGCCTCGAGGCCCGGATCGTTCGGCCGCACCGTCCACTGGATGATTTCCTTCTGCGCGCCGGTCAGCACTTCCTCGGCGCCGCGGTGGCTGATGTAGATCTCGGTGCTGCCGTCGGCATTGCGCTCGAGGCGGGTGCGGTACTTGTCGCGCTCGCCGGTCGAGTAGGCCGAGTCGAACACCTTGCCCAGGGTCTGGCGGATGAAGTCCTGCGGGATCTTCGAGCGGTTCTCGGCCCAGTTCGTTTCCATCACGCCGGTGGTGGACGATTCGGTCTCGATGGTGAAGCCGGCGTCGTGCCAGAATTCCTTCAGCTGCGGCCACAACTGCTCGGGACTCTGCTTGACGACCAGCCAGCGCTGGTTGCCGTTGCGCTCGATCTTGACGGCGGCGCTGCCGGCCACGCCGATCGGCTCGCCGCTGGCGGCGACGGTGGCGACGGCGCCCTTGGTCTGCTGGTAGCCCGAGGCGGTGGCGACGCCGCGGCCATCCGGCACGGCGTAGCGGTTGTCTTTTTGCAGCTGGGTCAGGTCAGGCGGCACGTCGAGCGTGGCGCCCTTCTTGGCGGCGCGGTAATCGAGCTTGTCCGATTCCATCACCGAACCGAGCATACCGCAGCCGCTGAGGCTGACCATGAGCGCGGAAAGGACGAGGCCGCGGGTAGCGGCGGGGGTAAATGTCTTGCGAATAGTCATGTCGTAACTGGTTGTGAGCTGCGGGCAGCTGGTGTCAGAATAAATCCCGGACCCTCGCGGGTTCAGGGCTGTGGAAGGACACCCGCTTCGCGCATGGCGGCGCGGACGGTGTCGTGGAATTCGGCGCCGAGCGGGGCCAGCGGCAGGCGCAGTCCGTCCGGCATCAGGCCCATTTCGGCCAGCGCCCATTTGACCGGCACCGGGTTCGGCTCGACAAACAGCTTGGCGTGCAGCGGGATGACGCGGTTGTTGATGGCCACCGCGGCGGCGGTGTCGCCGGCCATGGCGGCCACGCACAGTTCGTGCATGGCGCGCGGGGCGACGTTGGCGGTGACGGAGATGTTGCCGGCGCCGCCCATGAACATCAGCGCCATCGCGGTCGGATCGTCGCCCGAATAGACGGCGAACGAGGCCGGCGCCAGGCGCAGCAGCTCGGCGCCGCGGCCGATGTTGCCGGTGGCGTCCTTCAGGCCGACGATGTTGGGGATCGCGGCCAGCCGCAGCACCGTGTCGTTCGACATGTCGGCCACCGTGCGGCCCGGCACGTTGTAGAGGATGATCGGCAGGTCGACCGCTTCGGCGATCGCCTTGAAGTGGCGGTACATGCCTTCCTGGGTCGGCCGGTTGTAGTACGGCACCACCACCAGCGCGGCGTCGGCGCCGGCCTGTTTGGCGTAGCCGGTCAGCTTGATCGCTTCCTCGGTCGAGTTGCCGCCGGTGCCGGCGATGATCGGGATGCGCCCGCGCGTGTGCTCGACCGCAAGCTTGATCAGCTCGCAGTGTTCCTGCACGCTGACGGTGGCCGATTCGCCCGTGGTGCCGACGATGACGATACCGTCGGTGCCTTCGGCGATGTGCCAGTCGATCAGCTTGCGCAGGCCGGGGTAGTCGAGACTGCCGTCCGCGTGCATCGGGGTGACGATTGCTACTATGCTGCCCTTGATCATCATTTCGTGACTTTGGTGGTCCATAAAAACCTGATTGTAGCGGATAGCCCGCCCGAATGGTTCATTGTTGGCTAGAAACGGCGCTCAAAACGGTCCCAGCAAGCCCGCGGCGGCCGGAAAATCGGCGCCGGCGGCGCACAGGCGCTGCAGCCGCGCCGCTTTCGGGCCGGCCACCACGCCATCCTCGTAGGCGATCACGCGCAGGCCGGCCCGCTGCGCCAGCGCCAGCAGTTCGC
>JARXKM010000170.1:3522-10234 GCA_030272785.1 Pseudomonadota bacterium | reverse complement strand
AACCCATGGTCAAACGAGGTGCGGAAATCAGCGTATTTCTTATCACTCAGAAAAAATGGAACGTCACAATCCTCGGCCAGCAATGGCAATACAGAAATTTTTTTTGTAGATACCTCGGAAAATACCTTGCTTTGCCATTCTTTTGCCGCCCATCCGGAGTTAATCGAACTCTCGGTTAGCCAGACAGCGACGAACTCGCATCGTTGAAGGCCATCCTGAATATTCTGGACGATAGAGTCGCCTACTTCTAGGTCCCATTCATCCAGCCACACTTTGAATCCATGTCCAAGAAGTGCTTCTGCCAGCGCCTTCACCGCAGGTTTATCCTTTGAAGAATGGCTTAAGAAAATAGTCGGCATGTGATCTCGATCCAGGCTGAACTCGGGAAGTGGTTGGTCAATACCGTCAAACGGTGTGCGACATTGGTATTGACGTTTTTCCCCGAGTATGGAGCCTAAACGCTGCGGTAACAATACAAGTAATTGTTTTTTTGCATGTTTTTTTGGCACTACCCTACGAAGTTTGACCGCTCGTCGGTCGGCACGTTCCTTGAACATGGGGATCAAAGCACTTCAAGATCGCGAGTGTGCCACAACGATAGCAACGTCAACGGCGCTGCAGCCGCAGCGACACCTGCTCGCGAAAATATCCGTTCTGCAGGTAGCGATACAAGTTCGCCCCCGGACACACCGTCTGCGTCGAGTAGTCCTTGTGGCCAGCGATCTTCTCGACCGGCACCTGGTACTTCGCCGCCAGCATCGCCATCAGATCGACCACCGCATCGAGCTGCTGCTGGTTCGGCTGCACCGCTTCGAAATTACCCACCACTTCAATCAGCGCGTGCCCCAGCGGGTCGTACTCTGTATTGGTGTCGCCCGCGAACTCGAGCTTGCGGCCCTCGTAAATACGCCCATCCAGGTCGATGATGTAGTGGTACGGAATATCCAGCCAGTGCTTGGTGCCGCGCGACCAAGTCTGCAGATTGCGCAAATACTGCACCGGATCCTTGCCGGCCGGGAAAGGCTCGCCCTGGTGATGCAGCGTGATGTGCGTGATGGTCTGTTTGCGCGCCCGTACCGGATCGGCCGGCGTGCCGCCCCATGCGGCCACCGTGACGATGTGCGATTCGAGATCCGCCAGCGGATGCGACGCCAGCGCCGCGGCAGGCGCCAGCAGAAAGCCGGCGCCGAGCAGCGCATGCGCAATATGGTGTTTCAAGCTCATCGAATGACTCCGGGTGGTCGGAGCGCTATCTTAAAGGCATCGGGCCAGCCCGCTGTTTAACCGTCCTGTCGCCGCTTTTGCGCATCCTGTCGGACTATCCATGCATGAGCAAAAAGAATACCCTATCGTTGTCTTCCTCGCAACCATCGACCCGACCAAGGAATCCGCATGCGCCAGCACTACCTCCTCTGTCTCGCCGCGCTGTTCGTCATCCAGGCGCCCGCCAGCTTTGCCGAAACCGCGCCGCAAGCCGTGCTCGCCGACCAGGCGTTGGCGGCCCGCATCGACGCCGTCGTCGCGCCGTATTACAAAGCCGGTGAGCCGGGCGCCACGGTCATCGTGCTGCGCGACGGCCAGACCCTGTTCCGCAAGGCCTACGGCATGGCCGACGTGGCCAAGAAGCTGCCGATGACGCCGGAAACCTCGCTGCGCCTCGGCTCGATCACCAAGCAGTTCACCTCCACCGCGATCATGATGCTGGCCGACGAGGGCAAGCTGGCCGTCACCGACGACATCACCAAGTTCCTGCCCGACTACCCCACCCGCGGCAAGCACATCACCATCGAGCACTTGCTGACCCACACCTCGGGCATCGTCAGCTATACCGGCAAGCCGACCTTCGGCGCCATCTCGACGACCGACATGAGCGTGGCGCAGATGATCGATTTCTTCAAGAACGATCCGCTCGAATTCGAACCCGGCGCGCGCTGGCACTACAACAATTCGGGCTACTTCCTGCTCGGTGCGATCATCGAGAAGGTGTCCGGCATGCCGTATGCGCGCTTCGTCGAGCAGCGCATCTTCGTGCCGCTCGGCATGGACCACACCGCGTACGAAGGCTACGAGCGCACGCCAGGCGCGCGCGCGCAGGGCCACACCGGCGCGGCCGGCCACTACCTGCCGAGCGCCCCGCTGAGCATGTCGCAGCCTTACGCGGCCGGCGCGCTGGTCTCCACCGTGGACGACCTGGCGCGCTGGGACGGCGCGGTCTCGTCCGGCAAGCTGCTGACCGCGGCCAGCTGGCAGAAGGCGTTCACGCCGTACACGCTGGCCGGCGGCGGCGCCACCGGCTACGGTTACGGCTGGCAGATCGACAAGCTGCAGGGCCAGCCGACCATCGGCCACGGCGGCGGCATCAATGGCTTCAGCACCTATGCCGTGCGGCTCCCGGCCGAAAAAGTGTATGTTGCCGTGCTGACCAACGCCGATTCCGCCAAGGTGGCGCCTGAAGTCGTGGCCAGCAAAGTGGCGGCGATCGTCATCGGCAAGCCGCACCGCCAGTTCACCGCGATCAAGCCCGATCCCGCATCGCTGGCCGCGTTCGCCGGCGTGTACCAAATCGACGACAAGGCCAATCGCACTTTCCGCGTCGAGGACGGCGCGCTGATGATGGCGCGCACCGGCCGCGGCAGCATCGCCGTGCAGGCGTTTTCGGACCATGGCTTCTTCGTCCCCGACACGCTCGACTACATGGAGTTCGGCCGCGACGCCAGCGGCGCCGTCAATCAGGTCAGCTATCATCATGGCGACAAGGTGAGCGTGCAGCCGCGCTCCGGCGTGGTGCAGGAGCGCGTGGTGATCAAGGTGCCGGCCGCCGTGCTCGACACCTACGTCGGCCGCTACCAGCTGACCCCGGCCATGTTCGTCGATGTTCGCCGCGACGGCGATCGCCTGTTCGGCCAGGCTACCGGCCAAGCGGCGCTCGAACTGTTCGCCACCACCGAGACGCAGTTTTTCACGCGCGAGGTCAACGCCCAGGTCGGCTTCGACAAGGACGCCGACGGCACGCCGCGCCTGATGCTCAACCACGACGGCCACAAGGCGTCCGGCAAGAAGATGCCGTAGCGCTCGCTCGTGGCGATTTGATCCACATCAACGATTTTTTTGCACTGCAACAATATCATCCTCTCATTACTTAACGACATGTAACGAGAGGAAGCAAGATGAAGAGGTCCACATTACAGCTGCTGTTCGCAGCAATCGGATTCGTCGCGGGCGACGCCATGGCCCAGCAGTCGGCCGCCGAAACGCCGTGGCTGGTGCGCGTGCGCGCAGTGCGCATCAGCCCGGCCAACGAATCGGCGCCGATCGGCGGCATCGGCGCAGCCGATCGCCTGCACGTGAGCGACAAGACGATCCCGGAACTGGACGTGTCGTATTTTTTCACGCCCAACCTGGCCGCCGAACTGGTGCTCACGTATCCGCAAAAGCATGATGTCACGCTCGACGGCGCCAATATCGGCAGCTTCAAGCACCTGCCGCCGACCCTGAGCGCGCAATACCATTTCATGCCTGAGGCGACGGTGTCGCCTTACCTCGGCGCCGGCGTCAACTACACGACGATGTCGAAGGTGAACCTGCTGAACGGCGCCGCCTCGCTCGAACACGACAGCGTCGGCCTGTCGTTGCAGGCCGGCGTCGACTTCCGGCTCGATCCGCACTGGTCGGTCAACGTCGACGTGAAGAAAGTGCAGATCCGCTCCGACGTGATCATCGCCGGCGCCCGCGCCAGCAACGTCAAGGTCGATCCGGTGCTGTTCGGCATCGGGCTCGGCTACCGCTTCTAAAGTCGTCGTCGCTGCGCACCAGGCCGGCCCGCGAGGCCGGCCTTTTTTCGTCTGCGCCGAGGGCGATCAGGGATGCGCCATGCCGGCTGCCGAAATGTTACCCTTTGCGCATCCTCACAGCGCTCGCCCGATATCATGAAATCCATCCGCCAGATCCTCGACGACGCCCATACCATCGCGGTGGTCGGCCTGTCGAACAAGCCCGGCCGCGCCAGCCTCGCCGTTGCTACTTACTTGCAAGCACAGGGCTACCGCATCGTCCCGGTCAATCCCGCCTACGCTGGCCAGCAGATCCTCGGCCAGACCGTCTACGCCACGTTGCACGATGCCGCCGCCGCGCTCGCGCCCGAGGGAGTGCGCATCGATGTCGTCGACTGCTTCCGCAAGGCCGCCGATATCGAACCGATCGCGCGCGACGCCATCGCTATCGGCGCCGGCTGCTTGTGGATGCAGCTCGGCATCGAGAACCAGGCCGCCGCCAACCTGGCCGCCGCGGCCGGCCTCGACGTGGTGATGAACCACTGCATGAAGATCGAGCACGCCAGCATGCTGCACACCAAGGAGCCACGATGAAAGCACGCGATCAGTTTCGGGCGGGCAAAAACTTCAAGGTGCGCGACGAGGATGCCAACGACAAGCCGCTGCGCGACGGCGACAACGGCAAGCAGACCAAGGCCGAGGTCAGGCAGGAAGAGCGCGACGTGACGGCGCAGATGGCCGGCCAGATCGCCGTGCTGCAGGAGATGCTGTACGCGCAGCGCAAGCACAAGGTGCTGCTGGTGCTGCAAGGGATGGACACCTCCGGCAAGGACGGCACCATCACGGCGCTGTTTAGCAGCATCAATCCGATGGGCCTGCGGGCGGTCGGCTTCAAGGCGCCCAGCCCGGTCGAGCTGGCGCACGACTTCCTGTGGCGCATCCACCCGCATGTGCCGGTGGCGGGCGAAATCGCCATCTTCAACCGCAGCCACTACGAAGACGTGCTGATCACCACCGTGCAGGGCCTGATCGACGAGAAGGAATGCAAGCGGCGCTACCAGCACATCCTCGACTTCGAGCGCATGCTGGCCGAGACCGGCACCATCGTCGTCAAGATTTTCCTGCATATCTCGAAGGCGGAACAGCGCAAGCGGCTGCAGGAGCGCCTGGACGACCCGAACAAGCAATGGAAGTTCGATCCGAACGACCTGGTCCAGCGCGAGAAATGGGATGCCTACCAGCAGGCTTACCAGCGCGCCATCATCGCCACCGATACCGACCACGCGCCCTGGTACGTCATCCCGGCCGACTCGAAGACCCAGCGAAACCTGCTGATCTCGACCTTGCTGCTGGAGATACTGCAGGGTCTGAAACTGAGCTATCCGGCGCCCGATCCGGCGCTGTCCAAACTCAAGGTCGAGTGAGTACCCAGCGCACCGCTGCCGCCGGCGCCGATTTGGCATAGAATGAATTCCCGCTCATCCTGACCGTATGGAAAAGATAATGTTCAAGTCCTCAGTGCTCGCCATGCTTTCCCTGTCCGCCGCCGTGCTTACGGCGCCAGTCGCCGCTTACGCCCAGGCGCCCGCCGCCGCGCCGGCCGTTCCGGCCGCGACCAGCTGCCCGGCGATCCTGAAGCAGACCTTCAACCGCCTGCAGGACGACGCGCCGCAGGACCTGTGCCAGTACGCCGGCAAGGTGGTGCTGGTGGTGAACACGGCCAGCTTCTGCGGCTACACCAGCCAGTACCAGGGGCTCGAGGCGCTGTACGCGAAATACGGCAAGCAGGGCCTGGTGGTGCTCGGTTTTCCGTCGAACGACTTCGGCAAGCAGGAACCGGGCAGCTCGAAGGAAATTGCCGACTTCTGCTACAACACCTACGGCGTCAAGTTCCCGATGTTCGCCAAGTCTTCGGTTACCGGCGCGGCCGCCAATCCGCTCCACACCAGCCTGATCAAGCTGACCGGCAAGGAACCGAAGTGGAATTTCACCAAGTACCTGATCGACCGGCACGGCAAGGTGCTCGAGTATTTCCCGAGCAAGGTGACGCCGGACGACAAGCAGTTTGTCAGCCGCATCGAAACGGCGCTGGCATCCTGAGTTAGCGTTGGTGAGCGCTTACTGCTTCTGCTCACTGCATCAAATAAGCGCGCAGCGGGCCGCGTAGCGCGTTGCAGACGATGATCTCGTCGGCGTGTTCGAGCATCGCGCGCGTGACGACCGCCTCGCTGGCGGCCCACGCCGGCGTCGCCAGCACTTCTGCGCGCATGATCCCCGGCAGCACGCCGCACGCCAGCGGCGGCGTGATCCAGCGCCCCGCGAATTTGACGAACACGTTCGAACGGCCGCCTTCGGTCAGCTCGCCGCGCTGGTTGAAGAACAGCGTGTCGAAGCCGCCTTGCTGCTCGGCCGCGCGCCAGGCGTCGTCGTAGCGCGAGCGGATGCTGGTCTTGTGGCGCGCGAACAGCGCGTCGGCGTCGGTCGCATCCTGGGCCAGCAGCAGGCCGACCGGCTCGGCCAGCGCGGTCAGCGGCACGCTGGTGACGCTCAGGCGGCCGGCCTCGCCGAGCGCAAGGCGCAGCCGGTAGTGCTGGGCCGGCGCGAAGGCGGCGCAGGCGTCGTCCAGCGCCGCGCCGGCCGCGCCGGCGTCGAACGGCATGCCGAAATAGCGCGCCGACGCGGCCATGCGCGCCAGGTGCAGGTCGCGCTGGCGGCAGCCTTCTTCACGGCTGGCGCGGATCGTCTCGAACACCTCGAACTGATTTTCCAGCCCGGTCAGGAAGCGCGCCTTCAGCTGGCATTCGGCATATTCATCGGACGCTTCGCTGTCGTAGACGATGCCGGCGCCGACTCCCAGTTCGCCGGCGCGCACGCCGCCGCGCTCGGGCTGCAGCGCCAGGGTGCGGATCGGCACCGACAGGCAGAAGTCGCCGATCGGCGGG
>JARXKM010000170.1:0-3512 GCA_030272785.1 Pseudomonadota bacterium | reverse complement strand
GTTCGACCCGCCGGCCGGCGGGTCGAACCAGCCGATCGCACCGGTGTAGATGCCGCGCGGCGCCGGCTCGAGTTCGCGGATGATCTCCATCGTGCGCCGCTTCGGCGCGCCGGTGATCGAGCCGCACGGGTACAGCGCGGCGAACACCTCGGCCAGACTGGCATCGCTGCGCAGGCGGGCGCGCACCGTCGACGTCATCTGCAGCACGCTGCTGTAGCGCTGCACGTCGAACAGCGCCGACACCTGCACGCTGCCGGTCTGCGCCACGCGACCGAGGTCGTTGCGCAGCAGGTCGACGATCATCAGGTTTTCCGCGCGGTTCTTGCTGTCGGCGGCCAGCGCGGCGGCGCGGCGCGCGTTGTCGGCGTCGTCGGCGACCGCCGGCGCGGTGCCTTTCATCGGCCGCGCCAGCAGTTCGCCGCCGGCGTGGCGGATGAACAGTTCGGGCGACAGCGACAGCAGCGCACCGCCGTCCGGCAGCGCGATGAGCGCGCCGTACGGCACCGGCTGGCGCGCGCGCAGCCGGGCATACAGCGCAGGCAGCGCGCCGAACGCATCGAAGCGCAGCCGGTAGGTGTAGTTGACCTGGTAGGTGTCGCCGGCAGCGATCAGTTCGTGGATGCGCGCCAGCGCCGCGGTAAATTCGGCTTCGTCCACATTCGCCCGCACGCCGGCGATGCCGGCCGGCCCTTCGCCTGGCAGCGCGCGCGCCGCCAGCCACGCCGCCACTTGCGGCGGCGCCAGGTGCTCGCACTGCGCAAACAGCAGCACCTGCGCCAGCGGTCCTGGCAGCGGATGGCGGTCGATGCCAAGCAGCTGGCCGCCCAGTTCGTACGTCAGCAGCGCCACCGCGTACAGGCCGCGCGCCAGCGCTTCCTGCATGTCGGCCAGCAGCTGCGGCCAGCCGGCGGCGTCGTCGCAGGCCAGCGTGCCGGCGTGGCGCGTGTACAGGCGCGAACGCGCAACGGCCGGGGCTAAGGCGCTGGCGTCGTCGAGCAGGGCGTAACAGTCGATGGCGTTCATGGCGATGCGGGCGATGCGTTTTCCGTCATGCGGCCAGCAGCAGCGCGACGTGCAGGGCGGTGCCCTCGGCCGGATTGTGCTTGAAGCCGCTCTTGGCGAACCGGTGCCAGCGGCCCACCACGTAGCTCACCAGCAGGCTGGCGCGGGCGCTGACGTCGGCCTCGGCGCCATGGCCCTGGGTCGCCGCCAGGCGCAGCGACTGTTTGCAGGCCAGCTCCACCTTGTCGTAGAACTGGTTCATGCGCAGCTGCAGGCGCTCGTCCTCGTTCACCAGCGCGTCGCCGATCAGCACCCGCGTCATGCCCGGGTTGTTGGCGGCGAACGAGAGCAGCATCTGCAGCGTCGCCTGCAGCTGGTCGACGCCGCCGTCCTCGCGTTCGGCGATCTGGTTGATCAGGCCGAACACGCTGGCCTCGATGAACTCGATCAGGCCCTCGAACATCTGCGCCTTGCTGGCGAAGTGGCGGTACAGCGCCGCCTCGGACACGTCGAGCCGCTTCGCCAGCGCCGCGGTGGTGATCTTCTCGCCTTTCGGCTGTTCGAGCATCCCGGCCAGGGCCTGGAGGATTTGCAGTTTGCGCTGGCCCGGCTTGATGCTTGCCATGTGATCCCTGAGGTGAGGTTGGACGCGTTTCAGCGCAGCCGGTGCAGGCGGGCGGGCAGCTGTCGGACAGATTTTACTTTGACATCGACGTAAGCGGGGCGTTTTAGCATGCGTGGCAACGGCGCCTTGCCGATCGGGTCGCTCATGCGCAGGTACTGGGTGATCCACACGGTGCGCATGCCGAGCTGGCTGGCGCTGCGCAGGTTGGCCAGCGTATCCTCGACCAGGATGCAGCGCTGCGCGGTCACGCCATGGCGGCGCAGCAGGCGGCGCAGCATCAGCTTCGACGGCTTCGGGCGCAGCTGGCCGTGCACCCGCATGTCCTCGATCGCCACGTGGTGGCTGAAGTGGCGCTGCAGGCCGAGCTGGCGCATGACGTCGCGCGAGTAGCGGGTCGGCGCGTTGGTGAGCAGGATTTTGCGGCCCGGCAGGCTGCGCAGCATGCGCGCCAGTCCGCGTTCGGCGCGCACCATCTGCGCCAGGTCGCCCAGGTCGTGCGTCTCGCGCAAAAAGTCGGCGGCGCTCACCTGGTGGTGGCGGATCATGCCGAGCAAGGTGGCGCCGTAGCGCTTCCAGTAGCCCAGCCGCGCCGCGTCGACCTGCGCGGCGCTGGCCGGCGTGACGCCGTCGCCGAGCACGCGCGCGAGGTAGGTGTTCATGTTCGCGCTGATCAGCGGGAAGATCGTGTGCGACGCATCGTGCAGGGTATTGTCCAGATCGAACAGCCACAGCATGGGGGAGGGGGTAATATTCGGCACGGGCAGCTTCAGCAAAAAAACCATCGGGAAAAACAATGCGACGTCAGATTATAGTGGTCTTCTTCAGCCTGTTCCTGGGCGCCGCGTTGCCGGCCCTGGCGGTCGATCGCGGCGCGCTGTTCAAGGTGAGCGGCGCCGGCCATACGATGCTGCTGTTCGGCACCATGCACGTCGGCCAGCCCGACTTCTATCCGCTCGAGCCGCGCATCGCGCAGGCGGTCGCGCACGCGTCGACCCTGGCGCTGGAAGTCGATCCGCTGATGCCGCCCGAGGTGGTGGCCAAGGCGGTGCGCGAGTACGGCATGGCCGCCCCCGGCGCCGCGCTGCCGCCGGCGCTGGCGGCGCGGCTGGCGCGCACGCTCGGCAAGGCCGGCCTCGATCCGGCCGCGCTGGCGCCGCTCAAGCCGTGGATGGTGGCGATGGTGCTGGGGGTGAGCGAATACGCGCGCCTCGGCTACCGCACCGACCTGGCGGTCGACGCCCATCTGGCCGGGCTGGCCCGCGCGGCCAAGGTGAAGGTGCTGGAACTGGAGTCGATCGACGCGCAGATGGCGCTGTTCGGCAGCCTGTCCGACGCCGACCAGTTGCGTTACCTGGACGACTCGCTGGCGCTGATCGAATCGGGCAAGCAGCGCGCCGAAGTGCGCCAGGTGGTCGATGCGTGGAGCAGCGCCGACCGGGCGGCGCTCGACGCGCTCGCCGCCCGGGTCGATCAGGACACCACCTACGCGGGCCGCTTCGTGCGCGACGTGCTGCTCGACGGGCGCAACGGCGGCCTGGCCGACAAGCTGATGCTGCTGCTGGCGCGCGAAGACAATGCGGTGGCCGCGATCGGCGTGCTGCACCTGCTCGGCAAGCACAGCGTGCCGGCGCTGCTGCGCGCCAAGGGCGTCACGGTGGAGCGGGTGTATTAGGATCGATGACTGTTCAACGAAAAAGGCGACTCTCGAGTCGCCCTTTTTGTGCGCTTTACTCAAAATGACTATGTCATTTTGACCTTGCGCGAGCCCTTTTGGTTCGGCTCCAGCAGCCCTATTCATGCACGGATTGATCCCGCTCAGCGCTGAAACGGGGCTAGGGGTCAGACCCAGGTTTTTCCGTAGGGGTCTGACCCCGGTAGCGGTGGT
>JARXKM010000169.1:8619-10243 GCA_030272785.1 Pseudomonadota bacterium | reverse complement strand
GCGACCGTACCTGGCCCGACCAGGCCATCACCCATCCACCAATCTGGATGAGCACAGACCTGCGCGACGGCAACCAGGCGCTGATCGAGCCGATGAGCCCGGAGAAAAAGCTGCGCTTTTTCGAGATGCTCGTCAAAATCGGCCTCAAGGAGATCGAGGTCGGCTTCCCGTCGGCCTCGCAGACCGACTTCGATTTCGTGCGCAAGCTGGTCGACGAGAACCGCATCCCCGACGACGTCACCATCATCGTGCTGTCGCAGTGCCGCGATGAGCTGATCCGCCGCACCGTGGAGTCGGCCGCCGGCGCCAAGCGCGCCATCGTCCATATCTACAATTCGGTCGCGCCGGTGTTCCGCCGCGTGGTGTTCGGCATGTCGCGCGAGGAGATCATCCAGATCGCCGTCGGCGGCACCACCCTCGTCAAGGAGCTCGTCAAGGCGCATCCGCAGACCGACTGGGGCTTCGAGTATTCGCCCGAATCGTTCTCCACCACCGAGCTCGATTTTTCGCGCGATATCTGCGACGCCGTCAGCGCCGCCTGGGGCCCGACGCCGGACAACAAGATGATCTTCAACCTGCCCTCGACGGTCGAATGCAGCACCCCGAACGTCTACGCCGACCAGATCGAATGGATGTGCCGCCACCTGGCACGGCGCGACTCGCTCATCATCAGCGTCCATCCGCACAATGACCGCGGCACCGCCGTCGCCTCGGCCGAACTGGCCGTGATGGCCGGCGCCGACCGCGTCGAGGGCTGCCTGTTCGGCAATGGCGAACGCACCGGCAACGTCGACCTGGTCACGCTGGCGATGAACTTGTACACCCAGGGCGTGCACCCGGGCCTCGATTTTTCCGACATCGACGCGGTGCGCCAGGTGGTCGAGGAATGCAACCAGCTGCCGGTCCATCCGCGCCATCCGTACGCCGGCGACCTGGTGTTTACCGCCTTCTCCGGTTCGCACCAGGATGCAATCAAGAAGGGCTTCGCCAAGCAGCAGGCGGACGCGATCTGGGAAGTGCCGTACTTGCCGATCGACCCGGCCGACCTTGGCCGCAGCTACGACGCGGTGATCCGCGTAAACAGCCAGTCCGGCAAGGGCGGCATGGCCTATTTGCTGGAACAGGAATTCGGCTTGCAGCTGCCACGCCGCCTGCAGATCGAGTTCTCGCGCGCGGTGCAGGCAGTGGCCGACGCCAGCGGCCGCGAGATCGCCGCGCGCGACATCCACGAGATCTTCTGCCGCGAGTATCTCGATCAGGCTTCGCCGTACGCCTACGGCTCGCACAAGCTGGTCGAGGACACCACCAGCGACGAGCCGGTGCAGATCGACATCTCGCTCACGCACCGCCAGGCGACGATGGCGCTGCAAGGCGGCGGCAACGGCCCGATCGACGCGTTCGTCAATGCGCTCGGCCTCGACATCAAGCTGATGGACTATCACGAGCACTCGATCGGCTCGGGCGCCAACGCGCGCGCTGCCTGCTACGTCGAACTGCGCCTGGCGAATGGCCCGACACTGTTCGGCGCCGGCATCGACAGCAATATCGTGACCGCCTCGTTCAAGGCGGTGCTCAGCGCCGTCAACCGCCAACTGGCAATCGCCGCCAGCGCCCCTGCCGCCGC
>JARXKM010000169.1:0-8519 GCA_030272785.1 Pseudomonadota bacterium | reverse complement strand
CCGGCTGACGTTAAGCCGGTCCGCATGCCCATGCAGGGCCAGCGTCACCTTGCCCGACTCGGCCCGCACGGCGCTGGCGATGGCGTCGTAGCGCACGATGGTGCCGCGATGGATCTGCCAGAACTGCGCCGGGTCGAGCTGGGGCTGCAGTTCGCGCAGCGACATGCGCACCAGGTGTTCGCGCGCGGCGGTAATGACGCGCACGTACTTGTCGGCCGCCTCGAAATACAACACGCTGTCGACCGGCACCATGGTGATGGTATTGCCGGTGGCGACTTGCAGTACGCGCAGCGGCGCCGCAGGCGCAGTCGGTCCAACCGGTGCGGTCGCGCCGAGCAGGCCGCGCAATTGATCGAGGACGCTGTCGAACGCCGGCGCCGCGGCGTGCGCCGACGCGCGCAGCGCCAGCGCCGCCTGCAGGCGCGCGCAGGTCTGCGCCAGCCGCTCCGGCTGCACCGGCTTGAGCACGTAATCAAGCGCCGCCCGCTCGAACGCCTGCACCGCGTACTGGTCGTAGGCGGTGACGAACACGATCAGCGGCAGCGGCCGGCCATCGGGCCATTCCTCGGCCAGCGCGACGGCTGCCTCGAGACCGCTCATGCCGGGCATGCGGATATCGAGGAACAGTAGGTCGGGCAGCAGCGCCAGCGCTTGCGCCAGCGCCGCCTGGCCATGCCCCACATTGGCGACGATGCGCAGCTGCGGCCACAGCCGTCCCAGCTCGGCTTGCAGGTCGGCCGCCAGCAGCGGCTCGTCTTCGGCGATCAGCGCGCGCGGATTCATGGCGCCGGCACCAGCTGGCGCAGCGGCAGGCGCACGCTGACGACGGTGCCGCCGCGCGCGTCGGCAGCGGCCAGCAGCTCGAGCGAGGCGGCGCCGCCGTACAGCGCGGCGAGCCGCTCGCGCACCTGCAGCATGCCGAAGCCGCCGCCGGCCGGCGTCGCGGCGGGGCCGGCACCGTCGTCGCGCACCGTCAGCAGCAGCGTGTCGCCGTCGACCGCGGCGCTCACTTCGACCAGGCCGCCGTCGAGCTGCGGTTCGAGCCCGTGCTTGATGGCGTTTTCGACCAGCGGCTGCAGCAGCAGCGGCGGCATCGGCAGCGCCGCCAATGCGGCCGGCAGGTCGAGCCGGATGCGCAGGCGCGCCCCCATGCGGATGCGCATCAGCTCCAGGTAGTCGTCGATGCAGCCGAATTCCGCCGCCAGCGAATGCGAGCCGAGGCGCGACACTTCGAGCGTGACGCGCAGGAAGGCGATCAGGCGATCGAGCATGGCCTGGGCGCGCGCCGGGTCGAGGCCAATCAGCACGCGCAGGTTGGCCAGCGTGTTGAACAGCATGTGCGGCTCGAGCTGCGACACCAACAGCTTGAGCTGGCTCTCGGCGGCGCTGCGCTGGATCGCTTGCGCGCGCGTCTCGAGCGCGGCCATGCGTCCGCGCGCGTAGAAAAAATACACGCTGCCGACCGAGGCGGCCAGCACCACCACCATGATCAGCAACAGCGCGCGCGGATGCAGCAGCAAGCTGCCGGCAGGACGGTGCACGCCGGTCAGCACGCCGCTGAGCATGCGCCCGCCGACATAGCCGGCAATCCCCGACACCACCACCCACGGCCCCATCGCGCGCCAGCCAGGCCAGTCGTGCTGGGCGCCAAAATGGTCGGGATCGCGCCGCCGCAGGCGCGCGGCAAGGCGGTAGCGGCCGCCCTCGATCAGCAGCTGGATCAGCAGGCCGATACACAGCGCATCGACCAGCGTGGTGCCGAACGGTTCGCCGAACATGGTACTGAGGAATCCCGCCACGCCGACGATGATCGGCAGGCTGATGCGCAGTTCGTGCCACAGCAGCGTGCGCACCGGCGACGCCAGGATGCCCTGGCGGTTCATGCGCCGGCCGCGCCGCCGGGCGCCGGCGCCGCCACCGCGCTGCCGCTGCCGCTGCCGTCGCGGGCGCGCAGCGCGGCGGTGGTGCTGCCGTTGCCGTCCGGCGCCCAGCCCGGCGGCATGAACAGGTGGCCGAGCACGGCGCGCAGGCTGCGCGCGCGCGCCAGGTCGCGGCCCATCTCGAACCACTGGGTGAATTCGACGCGCAGCGGATTGTAGCTGGTCATCGGCTGCACCAGGCCGTAGCGGCACGGCAGGTCGGCGCGTTCGGCGACGTAGGTGCCGAACAGGCGGTCGAAGACGATCAGCACGCCGCCGAAATTGGCGTCCAGGTACTCGACGTTGGCGGCGTGGTGGACCCGGTGCGCCGACGGCGTGTTGAGGATGCCTTCGAGCCAGCCGAGCTTGGGGATCCAGGTGGCGTGAATCCAGAACTGGTACAGCAGGTTCAACGTCAGCACCGAAAACACCGTGCGCGGCGCCACGCCGAGCCAGATCAGCGGCAGGAAGAACAGCGCGGTGCCGGTCAGCTTGCTGAGCACGCCGATGCGAAACGCCGCCGACAGGTTCAGCGTGTTCGGCGTGTGGTGCACGGCGTGGTTGTTCCAGAACCAGCGCACCCGGTGGGCGGCGCGGTGAAACCAGTAATAGCAGAACTCCTGGCCGACGAACAGCAGCAGCACCGCGACCCAGTTGTCGAGGGCGACGGTGGCGACGCGGTGCTCGAACGCCAGGCGCACCAGCGGCGTGGCGATCGACAGCGGCAGCAGGATGCTCAAAGTCAGGCGCAGCACCAGGTCGAGCGCGGAGACGCCGAACGCGCGCCAGTCATAGTGCCCGCGGCGCGACAGCACCAGCGCTTCGATCAGCGCGAACACGATCACCGCGGGGGCGGCGACGAACAGCAGGATTTTTTCGAATGGATTCATGGCGATGGCGATGGCAATGGGGTTGATCGGATGGCTGAGCGCATTGTCGGCCGTGCCCCCCTGCCCCGCCAGCGCGATGCGATCAATGGCACGGGCGCGGCGCAAACGGCACGCCAGCCGGCGCGAGCGGCGGCGACGGCGACGTCGCGCGCAGGCATGCGCGCGCTCCCGGCGCTCAACGCGCCACTGCGCAGCCACCCGGCGCGGCCGGCCGTGCCGCCGCCACTGCCGCCACTGCCGCCAGCGGCGCCAGCGCGCTGCCCGATGCGGTCAGCTGGTCGGCGGCGATCTGTTCGAGCGCGCCGATCTGCTGCGCCGTGATGCCCAGTTCGAGGCCGGCGCATTCGTGCATGCCCAGCGAGCGCGGGTCGCGCCCGGTGACGCTGCCGAAAATGGTCAGCGCCTCGAGGTAGTAGCCGTGGATGCTGGCGTGATAATGGTCGCCGCCCCACAGGTTGACCTTGCCGGCGTCGATGCCGTCGTAGGGATTGTCGTCCGCGAAGCCGCTGCGCATCGCGCGCGTCCACGCCTCGCCGACCGGGATGACGGCGTTGACGAGGTGCGCGCCGGCGGCGGCCTGGTCGTAGGCGGCGCGCAGATCGTTGGCCATCGCCTCGATCGGCTTGCCATGCCAGTGGCCGCCCGGCGCATAGGTCTGGTCGGCGCGCGACCAGGTCGCCGTCAGGCGCAGCGTGACGGCGGGATTGGCGCGCTTGAGGAAGGCGCTCATGCGGCCGACCGAGTCGATCAGCAGCGCGGCGTCGCCCGGCAGCGTTGCATCGAGCGTGCTGTAGCTTTGCAGCACCACGGTGTCCCAGCGCCGCTTGCCGATGGCGTCCAGGCTGTGCGCCAGATGCCAGTCGATGCCCACGCCCGGATGGGTTTCGGTGGCGACGTCGTAGTCGAGACCGGCCTGGACGGTGAACGCCTTGAACAGCGCCGGCACGCCGCCCTTCGCTTCGCCGTTCAGGTCGGTGACGGTGTGCGCCCGGTACATCATCACCGGGGTGCCGGCGCCGTAGGTGAAGCTGTTGCCGACGAACAGGATGCTGGCGGCCATCGCGTTGCCCGCCAGCAGGCAGCACAACAGCGCTGCGCCTTTCAGGGCCGGCAGGCCGAATGTTGCGGCCGCTGGCGGGCGGGCGGTGCGGGGCGCGGCACGGATCATGGCTACCTTCGAGGTGAGCGGCCAGCTGGGCGAAATGCCGCGCAGCACTGACAGCACATGCCGGGTGATTCTGGTCTGGCATGGCGAAAATGTCAAGGCGGTGCGCCGGGTGCAGCGGGCCGTCCCGGCGGCGCTAGCCGAGCAGTTTGCGCAGCATGTCGGCCAGCGGCTTGATGACGCCGTCGTCGGTCCAGTAGGTCGTGTGCGACAGCGGATTCCAGCTCCGCATGATCCAGTCGAGCGCGCCCTGCCCGGCATTGATCGCACGGTCCTCGACGAGCTGATCGTACTCCGGCGAGAGCGGCTGCAGCGGCCAGCCGAGCACGTCGTCCGGATCATAGATATTGAGCCACCTGAAGGTCGACGCACCGTTCGGACGCTGGATCGGCTTGATGTTCATGGTCTTGTGGGCGGCCACGAAGATCGGGATGTTGCAGCCGGTGCTGACCCAGGCCATGCAGGTCTCGGCGCGCAGGAACGGCAGCATGGCCGGCTCGCCGAGGCCGCCGAGCACGGCGCGGGTATGCTCGAGGTCGCGCCAGATGCCGGCATCGACGGCGCCGCCGCGCTTGTTCTTCTGGCCGTCGTAGATGTAGTTCGACAGCACCTGGGCGCCCAGCGATTGCGTCAGGAACACGACGTGGCAGTCGCTGCCGCACCGCGTGTAGACGTCGAGCAGCGCGCGGGCAATTTCCTGCTGGGCCAGCTCGTAGACGGAGTCCGGCTCGTCTTTGCGCGTCTCCAGGCCCGCCGCGTCGCCGAAGCCGAATAACACGAACTTGCGCAGGTCGTCGTAATGCACCTTGCTGTGCGCATCGACCCGGTTCCACACGGTCGCTTCATTCTCCTGCAACAACCCCTGATAATAGGCCGGCCGGATCATCAGTTCGTCGTAGCGCGCGCCGAGCGCCTGTTGCAGTTTCGCTTTCATCGGGTCGGCGTAGTTGGACAGCGTGACGCCCATCCCATGTACCGTGACCAAGGCAACCTTAGGCATGCTGATCTCCTTCGACAATGTATGGTGGAGCCATATTCTCGGGCAAAATGCCGTCCAGAATCCCGCCAGGCATTGCTACAACGATAATTCAATGAACGGCTGCGCGGCGATGTCCGATGGCTATGGCGGTCCAGCCGGCGCGCCGCGCAAGAAGTGACGCGACATGGCCAATCCGACTACAATCGAGCCCATCCAGATATCGGCAAGGAAACGCATGCAAGCGATCATTTCAGTCAAACAGCTCTCGAAGGTGTATGCGGGCGGCTACCAGGCGCTCAAGTCGGTCGACCTGGAGATCCGCCGCGGCGAGATTTTTGCCTTGCTGGGCCCGAACGGCGCCGGCAAGACCACCCTCATCAACGCCATCTGCGGCATCGTCAACCCGAGCGGCGGCACCATCCTGGCCGACGGCCACGATGTCGTCACCGACTACCGCGCCGCGCGCGCGAAGATCGGCCTGGTGCCGCAGGAGCTGGCCACCGACGCGTTCGAAAGCGTGTGGGCCACCGTCAGCCTGAGCCGCGGCATCTTCGGCAAGGCACCGAACCCGGCCCACATCGAAAAGCTGCTGCGCCAGCTGTCGCTGTGGGACAAGAAGGACGCGCGCATCATGACCTTGTCGGGCGGCATGAAGCGGCGCGTGATGATCGCCAAGGCGCTCTCGCACGAGCCGCAGATCCTGTTCCTCGACGAGCCGACCGCCGGCGTCGACGTGGTGCTGCGGCGCGACATGTGGGACATGGTGCGCGGCTTGCGCGAGCAAGGGGTGACGATCATCCTGACCACCCATTACATCGAAGAGGCCGAAGAGATGGCCGACCGCATCGGCGTGATCCGCAAGGGCGAAATCATCCTGGTCGAGGACAAGGCGGTGCTGATGCACAAGCTGGGCAAGAAGCAGCTGACGTTGCACCTGCAGCGCCCGCTGGCGCAGATTCCGGCCGCGCTGGCCGGCCAGGCGCTGGCCCTGTCGAGCGACGGCAACGCGATCGTCTATACCTTCGACGCGCAGGCCGAGCAGACCGGCATCGCCGAGCTGCTGCGCCAGCTGGGCGAGCAAGGCATCGATTTCAAGGACCTGCAGTCGAGCCAGAGCTCGCTCGAGGACATTTTCGTCAACCTGGTAGGAGCGCATCCATGAATTTCTACGCAATCCGCGCGCTGTACCAATTCGAGATGGCGCGCACCTGGCGCACCTTGATGCAAAGCGTCGCCTCGCCGGTCATCTCGACGTCGCTGTATTTCGTCGTGTTCGGCGCCGCCATCGGCGCGCGCATGGTGCAGGTCGACGGGGTGCGCTACGGCGCCTTCATCGTGCCCGGCCTGATCATGATGTCCTTGATGACGCAAAGCGTGGCCAACGCCTCGTTCGGCATCTACATGCCGAAGTTTTCCGGCACCATCTACGAGATCCTGTCGGCGCCGATTTCGGCGGTCGAGATCGTGCTCGGCTACGTCGGCGCCGCCGCCAGCAAATCGGTGATCCTCGGCCTGCTGATTTTGGCCACGGCGCGCCTGTTCGTCGAGTTCGAGATCGTTCACCCGGTCTGGATGCTGGTATTCCTGGTGCTCACCGCAGTCGCCTTCAGCCTGCTCGGCTTCATCATCGGCATCTGGGCCGACGGCTTCGAAAAGGTGCAGATCGTGCCGATGCTGGTGATCACGCCGCTGTCGTTCCTCGGCGGCAGTTTTTACTCGCTCAGCATGCTGCCGCCGTTGTGGCAGAAGGTGGCGCTGTTCAATCCGGTGGTCTACCTGATCAGCGGCTTTCGCTGGAGCTTTTATGGCGTCTCCGACGTCAGCGTCGCGCTCAGCGCCGGCATGGCGCTCGGCTTGCTGGCGGTGTGCATGCTGGCGATCTGGTGGATTTTCAAGACCGGGTATCGGCTGCGGGCTTGACTTTCGACGCGATCGGGCGAATATTGATATACAAAATCGGATTCGTATATCAGTCTGGAGAAAATCATGCAGGTCGCAAAATGGGGGAACAGCCTCGCGGTTCGCTTGCCTTCCAGCGTAGTACAGGCATTGGAATTGAAAGAAGGTGACGATATTTCGATACAAGTGGCTGGCGAGCGCGCGTTTGACATTGTCAAGACGCCCGCGCGGACCGAGCTGATTGCGCGCTTGCGGGCACTGCGCGGCACGATACCGAGCGATTTCACATTCGACCGTATCGACGCCAATGAGCGGTAGGTTCTTTGTCGACACCAATACGCTGGTCTACATCCTCGCGGGCAAAGATCCCTCGACGGGCGTAGCATTGACACCCGCCGAAACGGAAGCCAATCGCAAAGGCGAGGTCACGTTTGGCTTGCTGCATGCCGGCGATCTTGTCTTGGCAGTTCAAGTCTTCAATGAACTTTGTAACGTCTCCTTGCGGAGAAAGTTCGACTGGAACAAAACCAAGTCGATGCTGACCATACTGCGCCAGCTTTGTCACGAAGTGAAGCCGCTGACGATCGACATCCACCAGCGCGCAATCTTGCTGCATGAGAAATACCGGTTTCAGTTACGACGCATTGATGCTGAGCGCCGCCCTAGAAGCCAAATGCACGACGTTCTATTCTGAAGACATGCAGCATGGTCAAATTATCGACCGAACGATGACAATCACAAATCCATTTAAACGGTAGCGCTGTCGAATTCAGGTTGGCGGCGCAGACCAACCGTCAGCAATTGCTCCACCTACTCGAGCACCCAGTCGGCCATCGCCGTCAAGTCCTCGGTGACGACGGTCGGCGTGGCGCCGAGCACATCGAACGGGCCGAGGTTGCGGTTGGTCCAGCAGACCGGAAAACCGAACAGGCTGGCCGCGCTGGCGTCCCAGCCGTTGCCCGACACAAACAGGATCTGGTCGCGGCCGTGGCCCATGCGCCGCTCCGCCAGTTCGTACACTTTCGGATGCGGCTTGAACACCTGCACATCCTCCACGCTGATGAGCTCATCGAAGGCCCAGCCCATGCTTGAGTTATTGACCACCTGCGCGATCGACTTGTGCGAGCCGTTCGAAATGATCCCCAGCGGAATGCCGGCATCCTTCAACCGGTGCAGCGCCTCGGCCGTTTCCGGGTGCGGTTCGAGACGCAGATAGAGGTCGCCGAGTGCGCGCGCCATGTCGTCCTCGAGCATCAGGCCGAGCGCGGCGCAGGTGAAGCGCAAGGCGTCGTCGGTGACGGTTTCGAAGTTGACGTATTTATCCATCAGGGTACGCAGCCAGGTGTACTCGAGTTGCTTCTGGCGCCACAACTGCGACATCGCCGCGCCCTTGCCGGGAAACGCCTGTTCGCAGATTCCGGCCACCGAGTGGACGTCGTACAGGGTGCCATACAAATCGAAAACGATGCCGCGGAAGCTTTTCATGAATGTGCCGAAAGGTTAACCAGTGGTGACTTTACCATCACCGGCGCTTGCCTAGGCGCACTAATCGCCTATCTCGAATCCAATTCCGTGGGGTCAGGTTCTGACAATCAATTCCGTGGGGTCAGGTCTGACAATCGGACATTTGGCTGGGGTCAGGTCTGACATTCGGATATTTTGTCGGG
>JARXKM010000168.1 GCA_030272785.1 Pseudomonadota bacterium | reverse complement strand
GGCGTGCTGGCCGGCTATCCGGTGGTCGACGTCAAGGCCACGCTGACGTTCGGCTCCTACCACGACGTCGACTCGAACGAAAACGCCTTCCGCATGGCCGGCGCGCTGGCCTTCAAGGACGCGATGCGGCGCGGCGCGGCGGTGCTGCTCGAGCCGATCATGCAGGTCGCGGTGGAAACGCCGGAGGAGTTCATGGGCAACGTGATGGGCGACCTGACGGCGCGCCGCGGCATGCTGCAGGGCATGGACGAGATTCCCGGCGGCGGTGGCAAGCTGATCGCCGCCAGTGTGCCGCTGGCTGAAATGTTCGGCTACTCGACGACCCTGCGCTCGCTCAGCCAGGGCCGCGCGACCTATTCGATGGAGTTCAAGCACTACGCCGCGGTGCCGCGCCATGTCCTCGAACAGGTGGCGGCCTCGGGCAAGGCGCGGCACTGACGCTGCTGCCTCGATCGCTGCGCGATGCCGGCGGAGCGATGGTTATTGCCACATGGTTATTGCCAGTTGTTTATTTCCAATATGTTATATTTGCATTGACTTTTTAATGCAAGGAAGGCGATGACGCAGCGCGAACTGCCGCCGCACGCGGCCGTGCAGGATGGCAAAGTGGTGATGAACGCGGAGAGCCTGAAAGCCTTGCGCAAGCAGCGCGGCCTGAGCCAGGAAGCGCTTGCGCAGCTGTGCCTCGCGCATCGGCTGTGCGTGTCGATCGCCTCCATCAAGCGCGCCGAAACCGGCAAGGCAGTGCTGTACCGCACCGCCAGCCACCTGGCGCGGGTCTATGACAGCGACCTCGAGCAACTGATCGGCGCCACGCCGGCCGGGCCGGCGCCGCTCGCCGCCGGCGCTTTCGACGAGCTCGAGCAACGCAATGTGCTCGGCTTGTCGATGTTGTTCGACGCGGCGCTGCCGGCATCGCTGGCCGCCGAGGTCAGCGCGCTGATCGTGCAGTTCGGCGGCCAGCAGCAGCGCCCGGACCTGGCCATCTTCGGCCTGCCGCGCGCCTACGGCAGCGATGCGGTGCGCTGCCTGCAGTGCGCGATCGGCGTGGCGCAGCTGTTGCGCACACGGCGCTCACCACGCGCCAGCTTGCTGATGGCGCCGCGCGCCTGGCCGCCGGCGTTGTCCGACGAAGCGGCGCCGCACGCCGTGCGCGCGCTGGCGCCGGCCGTGTATGTCGAACGCAGCCTCGGCGCCCAGCTGGACGAACAGTTTGCGTTCGCGCCGGCCGCCGACGATGGCGCGCTGCTGCGCCTGGCGCACGCACTGCCGGCGCCGCGGCTGGCGCATTATCCGCTGATCGGCCGCCACGTCGAGGTGCAGCAGTTCAAGGCGACGCTGGAAACCACCCTGGCGTACCAGTGCGGCCACATCCTCTACCTGCGCGGGGTGGCCGGCATCGGCAAGAGCCGCCTGATCCAGGAATTCACCGACATCGCGCTGCACAGCCAGTTCGGCTGCCATCTCGCGGTGGTGCTCGATTTCGGCGTGCGCGGCGACGCCACGCCGTTCGGCCAACTGGTGCGCAGCCTGCTCGGCCTGGCGCCCGGCGCACCGGCATCGGAAGCCGCGCTGGCCGCGCGACTGCGCCAGCTCGGCCTGCCCGACGCGCTGGCGCTGCACTACCGCAGCCTGCTCGGCATGCCGCAGCCGGCCGCCGCCGCCGCGCTGTTCGGCGCCATGGCGCACCAGGCCAGGGAGCACGGCCAGGTCGAGGCGCTGCGCCAGCTGATCATGCGCCGCGCGGTCGAACGCCCGCTGCTGCTGGTGCTCGAGGATCTCCACTGGAGCTCGGCCGAGCTGATCGCCACGCTGGCCGCCTTGCTGCCGGACGTGCAGGAAGCGCCGCTCATCTGGCTGCTGTCGTCGCGCTTCGAACAGGATCCGCTCGAGGACCGCCTGCGGCCTTACCTGAGCGGCCTGCCGGTCACCATGCTCGACCTGGCCACCCTGCGCGGCGCCGAGGCGCTGGCGATGGCGCGCCTTGCCGGCGATCCCGATCCGGCATTCCACGCCGACTGCGTCGCGCGGGCGCAGGGCAACCCGCTGTTCCTGACCCAGCTGCTGCAGGCCGGCCGCGGCCAGGCCGTGCCGGGCAGCCTGAAGCGCCTGGTCCAGACCAAGCTCGACCTGTTGCCGGCGGCGCAGCGGCGCGGCCTGCGCGTGGCCGCGGCGATCGGCCAGTATTTCTCGCTGGCGCACTTGCGCGAGGTGCTGCAGCAGCCCGACCACGACATGCTCGACTGCGTGCGGCTCTACATCGTGCGTCCGACCGAGCGCGACAACTACGTCTTCGTGCACGACCTCGTCATGCAGGCCATCTACGAGTCGATGCCGGCCGGCCAGCGCGACGAGACCCACCTGGCGCTGGCGCGCGGCTACGGCGCCGGCGCGCCCGAGCTGCAGGCGCGCCACCTGGACAAGGCGCGCGATCCGCGCGCGCCGGCCGCGCTGCTGGCGGCGACCGACCAGCACATCGCCGGCTACCGCTACCATCCGGCGCTCGCGCTGATCGACCTGTGCCAGCGCATCGACTACGCGCCGGCCGACGCCTACCGCCTGCAGCTGTTGCGCGGCCAGTGCCACGCCAAGATCGGCCAGACGCCCGCCGCCAAGGCCGCGTTCGCGGCGGCGCTGGCGCTGGCCGCCGGCCAGCCGCAGCGTATCGCCGCGGTGATCGGCCTGGCCGGCGCCCTCAACGTGCTTGAGGAGATGGCCGCCGAGGAATTCCTGCTCGACCAGGCGATCGACGCCGCGCGCGCCGCCGGCGTCGAGGAAGGGCTCGCCGAGCTATACTATCTGAAGGGCAATATCTATTTCCCGGCCGGCGATTTTGCGCGCAGCAGGGAGCTGCACGAGTTGTCGCAGCGCCATGCGCGCAGCCGGGACATCGAGGCGCGCGCGCTCAGCGGCATCGGCGATTCCTACTACGCGCAGGGCCGCATCGTCACCGCGCACGGCGTTTTCAGCACCTGCCTGGCGCTGTGCGAGGCGCATGGCCTGGCCGATATCGAGGCATCCAACCGCTTCATGCTCGGCACCGCGCGCATCTACCTGAACCAGACCGACGGCGCGCTGGCCGATGCGCTGGCGTCGGCCGAACAGGGCAGCCGGGTCGGCAACCGGCGCGCCGAAATCGTCTCGCGCCTGACCGCCGGCTGGGCGCTGTTGTCGGCCGGCCGCGCGGCGCTGGCGCGCCAGCAGGTCGAAGTCGGCCTCGCGCTGGCACGCCAGATCGGCGCCACCCGCTTCGAGCCCTTCCTGAGCGAGTCGCTGGTGCGCGTGCTGCTGCTCGAAGGCGAGCCGGCTGCGGCGCACGCGCTCGCCCTGCAGGCATGGGCAATGGTCGAGCGGCAAAAGCTGCACAAGTTCATCGGCCCGTGGGTGCTGTCGACCCTGGCCCTGGTCGAACCGGACCCGGCCGCGCGCGACGACTACCTGCGCCACGGCCAGGCGCTGCTCGAACAGGGCTGCGTGGCGCACAACGTCTACCGTTTTCATGTCAGCGCGATCGAATGCGGCCTGCTGCACGGCCAGCCGGCGGCGGCGCGCGCGCTGGCCGATCGCTTCGCCGCCTTCGTCGCCGCGGAGCCGTTTCCCTGGGCCAGCCATCACATCGCTCTGGCGCGCGCCAGCGCCGACTGGCTCGACCAGGCAACGCCGGCGCACCAGGGCGCGTTGCGGGACTTGCTGCAGGCCGGCCAGCAGGCCGGCCTGGCCTGGGTCATGCCGCTCTGGCGACAGCGGCTGGGGCAGCGGCTGGACCTGGAGCTGCCGCCACTGCCGCCGCACTGACGGCGCCGCGCAACGCCGGCAGGATCCAGCCGGCGATCAGCTCCGACTGCTGCAGGCATTGTTCCTGCAATCCGGCGCCCCGGGTCCAGCCGCCGCCGAACAGCAGCGCGCAGGCCGGCTGCTCGCCGCCGCCGATCAACCGCGCGGTGGCCAGGTTGTAATGGCTGATTGCCTCTTGCGCGGCGATGCACTCGGCATTGAGCACGTTGTGCTTGAACACGGTCCACGCCTTGTTCGCCAGCGATGGATGGACCGTGTCCTGGGTCGAACGATAACCGGTGCGCAGCGCTTCGCCGTGCAGTTGGCGCCGGGTCGCGCGCGGCAGCTGTGCCAGCATGGCCGGCGCGATGCGGTCGGTGTCGCGCACCCGGTCGAGCATGGCGTCGCGCGGGATCTCGTCGAGCGACTGGACCAGCGAAATGAAGAACATCGGCAGCCCGGTGCGCGAATAGGACGGATTGGCGGGGTCGTTCTGGTGCAGGTTTTCCACGTAACTCATGCGGTACGGGAAGCTGCGCTCGCCGGCATCGCGCTGCAACACGTTGTAGGTGCGCCAGATGTTCCTGTTGTGCGGCATCAGGCCGGCGTAGGTGTGGCAGACCGCGTAGCCGCGCGTGTAGCGCACTGGCGACAGCATGGCGCCGATCTTGCGGCCCCAGTCGCTCATGCCGGTGTCGAAATTGAGCAGGCCGAGGGTGTCGTCGGCGTGCGTCGCCAGCACGCACAGCGCGTAGTCGAGCGGCGCCTGGTCGTGGCCGAACGCCACCACGCGGCCATCGCGCACCTGCGTGCTGACCGTGATGTCGGTGTGGATGTTGATCGTCACCAGCGCGTTCGACTGCGCCAGCAGGTAGTCGGCCAGCGCCTCCAGCCACTTTTGCGCGCCGTGTGCGAAGTAGCGCCGATCGGGCGGCACCGGCGTGATGCCGCCGCTGTCGCCTTCCTGCAAGCGGTAATATTCGAACGGCGCCTGCAGCGGCAGGACCGCCGGGCCGCGCTCATCGGTGAAGTACATCGCCGCGATGCGCGGATAGTAGATTGCGTCGCGCACCTGCGCCAGCCGCGCCGGCAGTTGCGGATCGTGCCAGGCGATCATGATTCTCAGCTGCGCGGCCGCCTTGGCCAGCATCGTCGCCGGCTGCGCCATGCAGGCGTTGAAAAAATGGCCGACCGTGTAGTGCGGCGTAATGGTCGAGAGCAGGTTCAGCGCGCTGCGATGGACCACCTTGATCAACTGCGCCAGATGGCCGCTGTCGGCATGGCCGAGATTGAAGGCCGGATCGCTGACGCCTTCGCGCAGTGCGGCGTCGTCGGTCAGCGCGAGCGTGCCTGCACGGTTGAAGTAGCTGGTGGTGTCTTGCAGCGGCTTCATGTTGTCGAGGTAGCCGATCTCCTGCATGATCGCCTTGAGCCTGACGTAGGTCGCCAGGTTGACGTCGTTGACGCCAAGGTCGGCCCAGCGCAGGTAGGCGTGCGGCAAACCCTCCCCATCGATGTAGTCGCCCAGGTCGACGACCACGGTGTCGGCGTTGCCGCCCAGGGTGGCCTTGCGTTCGTAGAGGTCGATATGCAGCGGCCGGTCGCCCTCGCGCGCCTGGCGCAGCAGGTAATACGCGCTCGATAAACCCGAAATGCCGCCACCGATGATGGCCAGGCGCAGTGGCAAAGTGCTCGTCGGCATAAAATAACTTCCTAGCAAGGTGATCTAGAAGGCAATTATACGGCCTGGTGACGCCGAAAAACATTTCTCTCATCAATTGATACCGTACTGATACGATGGCGCCGGTTGAAGGCGCGATGCGATATTCGGCGGCAGCGGGCCGGTAGTTCGCCTCTGCTGGCCCAATCGGCCTGGGAACGGCGTTGCGAGGTGCGGCGCGACGACGAAACCGCGCCAACGGGCGTCGGCGACGCCTATGTCTTGCATCGATACCAAAAACGGTATCGGATTACTCAAAAAT
This sequence comes from Pseudomonadota bacterium, assembly GCA_030272785.1. Taxonomy (GTDB): domain Bacteria; phylum Pseudomonadota; class Gammaproteobacteria; order Burkholderiales; family Burkholderiaceae_D; genus JAFCUW01. The sequence continues at coordinate 4,558 of JARXKM010000168.1, read as the reverse complement.
TTGATTGGAATGAAATCGCGCCGCTCGCTACCATCGTTGGGGAGCATGCAAGACATGTCTGATTGAAGCGAACACCATAAAAATATTCGGGAGATCTATGAAACGCCTAACACCCCTCACGGCCGCGGCCGCATCACGCCACGACGCATGGCGCGCAAAGGCGCATTTTTAAGCGGCAACAAGAGTGCGGCACTACACTAGGTCCAGCTGGCGTGGCTGGCTAGGCAGGATAGAAACAGGGGTGCTGCACGGTTCCGGCCGGCAGCGCCCTCGTCGTTTAGCAGAACGAAAGCACAGGCAATGAAAACTCAAAAATTAACGACGCTGGAAAAAGTCGGCTTCGGCGCCGGCGACATGGCGCTGAACGTGGTGATCTCGTCGATGATGCTCATCATCACCTTCTTCTACACCGACATCTACGGCCTCAAGACCGCCGACCTGGCGCTGCTGTTCGTGATCGTCAAGGTGGTCGGCGCGCTGGCCGATTTGGCAATGGGCCAGCTGACCGACCGCTACACCAACCGCATGGGCCGCTACCGACCGTGGCTGCTGCTGCTGGCGCTGCCGTACGGGATCAGCGTGTTCTTCGTCTTCACCACCCCCGACTGGGCGTATAGCGCCAAGCTGGTGTGGGCCTACGGCACCTACATCGTCATGACGGTGATGACGGCCGGCGTCGGCATTCCCTACATTTCGCTCATCAGCGGCCTCACCGGCGACCCGCAGGAGCGCCTGTCGGCCAACGGTTACCGGCTGTTCTTCGCCAAGATCGGCGCCTTCATGGTCACCATCATCGTGCCGATCCTGGCGCAGCGCTGGGGCAACGGCAACCCCGCGGTCGGCTACCAGGCGGCGATGGCGCTGATGGCGGTGATCGGCGTGGCGATGTTCCTGTTCTGCGTGTTCACGACCACCGAACGGGTGGTCCACGTGGTCGAACGCCAGTCGCTGGCCGACCAGGTGCGCCTGTTGCTGCGCAACGACCAATGGCTGGTCCTGTGCGGGGTGTGCGTCACCGGCACCGTCGGCTACGTGGTGCGCGGCTCGGTCGCCATTTACTACGCCAAGTACTATCTGGGCGGCGACACCGCCACCGTGTCGGCCTTCCTGTCGATCGGCGTGGCGGCGGCGATCCTGTCGATGGTGGCGTCGACCTGGGTGACCAAGTTCTACTGCAAGGTCAAGCTGTTCCGCAACACCCAGCTGGCGGTGGCGGCCATCAGCGTGCTGATCTACCTGGCGGTCAAGCCGGGCGACATCGTGCTCGCCTTCGCGCTGTATTTCATCCTCTCGTTCGTGGTCGACCTGCACGCGCCGGTGTTTTGGTCGGCCATCGCGGAAACCATCGACTACGGCCAGGTCAAGACCGGCAAGCGGGTGTCCGGGTTTGCGTTCGGCGGCATCTCGGTGTGCCAGAAGGCTGGCATGGCGATCGCCGGCGCGCTGGTCGGCATCCTGCTGACGTACTTCGACTATCAGCCCAACCAGGCGCAGACGCCGCAGGCGCTGGCCGGCATCGCGATGATGCTGTCGGTGATCCCCGGGTTCTTCCATTTCATCATGGGCATGCTGATGTTCAAATACCGCATCAGCGACGCCTACTACAGCACGGTCAAGGCCGACATGCACGCGCGCGGCTACGTCGCCGGCTAATTCACGGAACTATTCATGGAACAACTTGTCACCCCGCTCATCGCGCAGCGCGCCGATCCCTACATCGTCAGGCACAGCGACGGCTATTACTATTTCACCGCCTCGGTGCCGCAGTACGACCGCATCGAACTGCGCCGCGCGGCCAGCATCGCCGGCCTGGCAAACGCAGAGAAGGTCGATGTCTGGTTCAAGCCGGACAGCGGCGCGTACAGCGAACTGGTGTGGGCGCCCGAACTGCATTTCCATCAGGGCGCCTGGTACGTTTATTTTGCCGCCGCGCCCAGCCGGGACATCAAGGACGCGCTGTTTCAGCACCGCATGTACGCGATCCGCAACGCCAGCCCCAACCCGCTCGAAGGCGCATGGGAATTCATGGGCCAGGTCGATACCGGCATCGACACCTTCTGCCTCGATGCGACCACCTTTACCCACCGCGGCCGGCTGTACTACCTGTGGGCGCAAAAGCACCCGGGCATCGCCGGCAACTCCAACCTGTACATTGCGCCGATGAAGACGCCATGGCAGATCGACGGCCCGCCCATCCTGCTGAGCAAACCCGAATTCGACTGGGAGACACGCGGCTTCGCGGTCAACGAAGGGCCGTCGGTGCTGCAGCGCAACGGCAAGGTCTTCATCAGCTACTCGGCCAGCGCGACGGACGAAAACTACGCGATGGGCCTGCTGTGGGCGAGCGACGATGCGGACCTGCTCGACCCGGGCGCGTGGACCAAGTCGCCCGAGCCGGTGCTGCGCACCTGCTATGAGCACGGCATCTACGGTCCCGGCCACAACAGTTTCACCATCGACGAAGACGGCCACAGCGTGTTGCTGGTCTACCACGCGCGCACCTACACCGAGATCGTCGGCGACCCTTTGTGGAACCCGGACCGCCATACTTTCGTCAAACGCTTATGCTGGGACGAACATGGCATGCCCGTGTTCGGCCGCGCATCGACGACGGAAGGGGGCAGCATGCGCGACAAGGTCTTCCAGGCGCCGTTCGGCCAGATGCCCGACGGTGCCCCGGTCAGCTTGTTTACGCTGACCAACACGCACGGTATGACGGCGAAGATCATCGATTTCGGCGCCATCATCACCGAACTGCACGTGGCAGGCCGCGACGGCACGACCGCCGACGTGGTGCTCGGCTTCGACACGCTCGCTCCCAACCTGGCCGACAATCCGTTCTTCGGCGCCCTGGTTGGACGCTACGGCAACCGCATCGCCGGCGGCCGCTTCGAACTCGACGGCACCAGCCACCAGCTCGACATCAATGCCGGTGCGCACCACCTGCACGGCGGCGCGCGCGGCTTCTACAAAGTCAAATGGACCGCCCAGCCCGATGCGGACGGGCTCACGCTGCACTACCGCAGCGTCGACGGCGAGCAGGGCTATCCCGGCAATCTCGACGTCACCGTGCGCTACGAGCTGACCGACGACAACGAGTTGGTGATGCTGTGCTCGGCGGTGACGGACCGCGCCACGCCGGTCAACCTGACCCAGCATAGCTACTTCAACCTGGCCGGCGCGGGCGATATCCTGGCGCATGAGCTGATGATCCGCGCCGACACCTTCACCCCCGTCGACGCCGGCCTGATCCCGACCGGGGCGCTGGCGCCGGTGGCCGGCACGCCGTTCGACTTTCGCTCGGCGCGGCCGATCGGTGAGCGCATCGGTGTGCCCGACCAGCAGCTGCGCAACGGCGCCGGCTACGACCACAACTTCGTGCTCGACAAGCTGCCCAGCCGCATGGGCCTGGCCGCGCGGGTGCGCGAACCGCACTCCGGGCGCGTGCTGGAACTGTACACCGAGGAGCCGGGCGTGCAGTTCTACAGCGGCAATTTCCTCGATGGCAGCCTGGCCGGCAAGGGCCGCAGCAACGCTTACCGCAGCGGCTTCTGCCTCGAACCGCAGCATTTCCCCGATTCGCCCAACCAGCCGACGTTTCCGACTACAATCTTGCGGCCGGGCGAGCGCTATATGACGGAGTCGCGTTTTCGATTTTCAGTGGAGAAATAGGCATGATGGAATTGGCGGTCGACTGCAAGAATACGCTGGGCGAATGTGTGCTGTGGTGCGAGCGCGGTGCACGCCTGTTATGGACCGATATTGCGGCGGCCACGCTGTGGATGCACGAGCCGGCCACCGGCGCGACGCGCAGCTGGCCGATGCCGGAGCGCCTGGCCTCGTTCGCGCTGACCGAGGACGACGACCGCCTGCTGCTCGGCCTCGCTTCCGGACTGGCGTTTTTCCGCTTCTCCAGCGGCGCGGTCGAACCGATCTGCGACGTCGAGGCCGACCTGGCCGGCACCCGCATCAACGACGGCCGCTGCGATCGCCAGGGCCGCTTCGTGTTCGGCATGTTCAACCAGGACAGCGATCCGCGCGAAGCGGTCGGCAGCTTCTACCGGCTCAACTGCGACCTCAGCCTCGAGCGCCTGCCGCTCGGCCACGTGGCGATCGCCAACAGCATCTGCTTCAGCCCGGATGGTGCCACCATGTATTTTTGCGACTCGCAGACCAAGGTGATCCGCAGCTGCGACTACGGCGACGTGATCGGCGAGCAGCGCGTGTTTGCCGACCTGTCATCCGAAGAGGGCGAGCCGGACGGGTCGACCATCGACGCCGAGGGCTGCCTGTGGAATGCCCGCTGGGGCAGCGGCCGGCTGGTGCGCTACACGCCCGACGGCCAGGTCGCGCGGGTGCTGAGGCTGGCGGCGCCGCAGCCGACCTGCGTCGCATTCGGCGGCCCGCTGCTCGACACCGTGTACGCGACCAGCGCGCGCCAGTGGCTGTCGGACGCCGAGCTGGCGCAGTGGCCCGCGTCTGGCGGCCTGTTCAAGTTCGTCACCGACGTCGTCGGCCTGGCGGAGCAACGCTTCCAGGGCTGAGAGGCTGAGAGTCT
>JARXKM010000167.1:2170-10338 GCA_030272785.1 Pseudomonadota bacterium | reverse complement strand
CTTCGAACAGGCTGGTGACGAGCACCACGTCGGGCTGCAGCTGGTCGATGAAGTATTCGCGGATCTGTTCGTCGGCGCGGCTGCGCCAGTGGCCGGCCGGATCCATTTCGGCGGCCGGCGTGGCGATGTCGAAGACGCGGATGCGCTGCTGCGGCAGCAGGCTGTCGAAGGCGGCGCGGATTGCGGCGATCGCCGCCGGCAGGCCGTTGTTGAGGACCAGCCAGACTTCGTGGTCGCCGGCGTTGCGCGCCACGCCGAGCGCCAGCGCCAGCGAGTAGCGGCCGATGCCGCGAAAACGGCTGGCCGACTGGGCGCCCTGCAGGTCGATCACGATGCGCATCAGGTTTCCTTCCGGTCGGACGCTTGTTGCAGGTCGACGTACAGGCGCTGCGCGCGCGGCGACAGGTCGGCCGCCTGCTGCGTGGCCGGCGGCGGCGCGCCCGGCGCCACTGGCGCCTGGTACATCAGTTCGCGCAGGCGCGCCTGCAGCGACGGCATGCGCGCCAGCAGCGCACGCACGGCGCGCTTGGCGGCCGGGCTGCGCAGCACGGCCTTGCCGAGCGCGCGCGCGGCGTTGCGGGCGCGCCCCTTGAGATCGGCGCCGCGCAGCGCCGCGCGCCATCGCTGCGCCTTCAGCGAGGCGTTGCGCAGCGGCGCGGTGATGCGCCACGAGCGGCTCGCCAGCACCAGGTTGAACTCGTGCTGCAGCCGGGCCGCTTCGGCCAGCCGGCGCTCGGTATCGGCCACGCGCGCGTCGGTGCCGGCGATGCGCGCGTAGTGGTCGGCCATGCGCGCCTCGAGCTCGGCGAGCCGGGCTTCGGCGGCGCCGACGTCGGTGCGGCTTTGCGCCGTGTGGACCGACAGCCCGATCACGCTCACGCGCACCGCCGCCAGCTGGTCGAGCGCGGCGAGCGCGTGCGAGGCGGCGGTGTCGAGTGCGCCGCGCTGGCGCGCCGCCTGGTCGTCGTAGCGGTGCGTCAGCTCGCCCAACGAGATGCCGTAGGCGGCGTCGAAGGCGGCGTCGAAGCGCTGCAGGATGGCGGCCGGCGCCGCCTTCTGCGCCACCACCGCGTAATCGGGGCTGACGCCGTCGAGCACATGCGCCACGCCCAGGGTCGGCGCGCCGTGCAGTTCGGCCGCCTCCTGCAGGCGCACCACGCGCTGGCGGGCGAAGCCGGCGTGTTCGGCGGCGAAAGACAGCAGTTCCGGCGGCAGCGGGCGCAGGTGCGACGGGTCGCGGTAGAAGCTGCTCGCGCCGACCACCAGGTTTTCCGGATTCGGCGTCTCGAGGATCAGCAGTCCGCCCGGCTGCAGCACCCGCAGCGCCTCGGCGATCAGCGCGCGCACGTCATCGAAGGCGATATGTTCGACGACGTGGAAGGCGCTCACCATCGCCAGGCTGGCGTCGCCGAGCGCGCGCAGCGTCTGCAGGCCGTCGGCGGTCTGCACCGCCAGGCCGCGCTGGCGCGCCGCCGCCAGCATGGCGTCGTCGATGTCGACACCGCGCGCCTCGAAGCCGGCCGCACCGGCCACCTCGAGCCACTCGCCGCGTCCGCAGCCGATGTCGAGCGCGCGCGCCGGCGCGGCCGGCGCGTACAGCGCGGCGAGCGGGGCGATGAACGGCAGGTAGGCGCGCAGGCGCTCGGCGATGAGCTCGCGCGATCCGCGGTAGCGGTCTTCGAAGGCCTTGTAGAACGACTCGCTCATCGCACGATCTCCACCGTCGGCTCGAGCCAGCTGGAGCCGACGAACTGCTTGCGGTTCAGGTTCATGACGATGAACAGGAACGCCAGGTCGCGCCACTCGTAGTTGTCGGCCAGGTGGGTCTCGCTGCTGGTGAGCGCGGTGGTCACCGAATAGCTGCCGGCGCCCAGGTTGAGCGGGAAGCTGAAGCGGAATTCGGCTTCGTCGCCGGCCTTCAGGTCGAACAGCGGGGTGTGCATGTGGTGCGTATTGGTGCCGAAGATCTGCTGGCCGAGGCGGTCCTTGATCATGTAGCCGAGCACCAGCCGCGGCAACGCCTGATGCACCCGCACCTTGACGCACAGGGTGACGGCGGCGCCGACGTTGGCCACTTCGAGCGCCTGGCCGTCGGCGTTTTCCAGCGTGATCGCCGTCACGCTCGCCTCGCCGGTGCCGGAGCTGGTGGCGACGCGCCCGGCGTCGTCGGCCACCTGTGCGACCTTGCTGCTGTCCGGCTCGGCCAGCAGCGCGTTATAGAAATCCATCACCTGTTCCGGGCTGCCCTCGCGCGCCAGGCGGCCGCCGTCGAGCAGGATGGCGCGGTCGCAGATCGACTGGATGGCGGCGCGGTCGTGGCTGACGATCAGCAAGGTGGTACCGAGCTTGCGAAATTCGCGGATCCGCTCGAAGCTCTTGTGCTGGAAGAAGGCGTCGCCCACCGACAGCGCCTCGTCGACGATCAGCACGTCGGGCCGGCGCACCGTCGCCACGCTGAACGCCAGGCGCATCTGCATGCCCGACGAATACACCCGCACCGGCTGGTCGATGTAGTCGCCGATGTCGGCGAACGCCTCGATCTGCGGCATCAGCGCGCCGATCTCCTCGACCGTCAGGCCGAGCAGCTGGCCGGCCATGTAGGCGTTCTGGCGGCCGCTGAAGTCGGGGTGGAAGCCCATCCCCAGTTCGAGCAGCGCCGACACGCGCCCGCTGATGGCGACCTTGCCGGTGCTCGGCTGGGTGGTGCCGGTGATCAGCTTGAGCAAGGTGCTCTTGCCGGCGCCGTTGATGCCGATGATGCCGACCGCGTCGCCCGGCGCGAGGGCGAAGCTGATGTCGCTCAGCACCCACTTGAGCTTGTGGCGCGCGCCGCCGAACGGCAGCACCCATTCGGCCAGCCGCGACCAGCGGTTCGGATATTGTTTGTAGGCTTTGCCGAGCCCGCTGACGACGATGCTGCCCATTACAGTTCATCCACCATTTCGCCGGAGCGCTTGCGAAACAGCCGCATGCCCAGCATGCAGCACAGCAGGCCGAGTGCGCACACCGGCAGCAGGCTGCTCCAGGCCGGCGCGCGGCCGTCGAGGATGATGCCCTGGTGGGCCAGCACCACCGCCGCCATCGGGTTGAACTGCAGCAGGGCGCGGATCGCCGGCGGCAGCACGTCGGCGACGTAGACGATCGGCGTAAACCAGAACCAGAACTGCAGCAGGATGGCGAAGAACTGGCCGACGTCGCGGAAGAACACGTTGAGCACGCCGAGCACCATGCCGAGGCCGATGGCGAACACGATCTGCGCCAGCAGCACCGGCAGCAGCGCGGCGAACACCCAGCCGGGGAACTGGCCGGTGACGACCAGGAAGGCGGTAAACAGGCCGAAGATGATGCCGAAGTTGACCAGCGCATTGAGCACCACGATGATCGGCAGGCAGATGCGCGGGAAGCTGAGCTTCTTGATCAGGTTGGCGTTCTCGAGGAACACGTTCTGGCCGCGGCTGGTGATCTCGGCGAACAGGCCCCAGGTCAGCAGGCCGGCGCACAGGTTGACGCTGTAGGCGAAGCCGGCGCTGTGGCCGGCCATGCGGCTGCCCATCACGTTCGAGAAGATGATGGTGTAGACGACGATCATGGCCAGCGGGTTGAGGATGGTCCAGGCGGCGCCGAGCAGCGAGTTGCGGTACTTGGCCTGAAACTCGCGCTGCACGCTGCCGATGATGAAGCCGCGGTACTTCCACACCCCGGCCAGCACGGCGGGCGTTCTCATGCGGGTTCCTGGGACATCGGTGTGGTCATGGTCGGGGCGCGGGCGGGGCGCGCGCGCGGGCAAAATGGGGGAGGCATTATACCACGTGCATGATGGCTTATTTGATAACTTATTGACAGCTTATTGACGACAATCAAGCTTGCGCCAGCTTCTTCAGCGCGTCCGGATTGATGATGATGAGCCGGTGCGTGCCTTTCTGGATGATGCCCTGCTGGGCCAGCAGCAGCAAGGTGCGGGTGACCGTTTCGCGGCTGGTGTTGATCATGTTGGCGATATCCTGGTGAGTCGGCAGGTTTTCCACCACGTCGACGTCGCCGGGCGCCTTCTCCTTGAGCAAGTCGATGAAGGAATAAATGCGCTTGGCGGTGTTGTGTATGCTCAGCAGCGCGCGGAACTGCGAATCGCGCTGCACCTTTTCGGCCAGGAAGCGCAGCATCTGGTTGGCCACCGACGGCGAGTGCGAGAACAGGTGCAGCGCGGTGGCGCGCGGCAGCAGCGCCACCAGCACCGGCGTGAGCGCGACCACCGAGGCGGTGCGGATCGAGCCGTTGATGACGGCGATCTCGCCGAAGAAGTCGCCCGGCACCAGCATGCGCAGGCCGATGGCGCGGCCGTCCTCGGTGATGTCGAGCACCTGCAGCTGGCCCGACAGCAGGAACAGCAGGCTGTCTCCGGCGCCGCCTTTTTGCAACACCACCTCGCGCCGCGTGTACTCGCGTACCCGCATGTCGGCGCGCACGCGCAGCATTTCCTCGTCGCTCAGGTTGGCCAGCAGGGGGATCTTGCGCAGGTGAATCTGGATATTCGTCTGCGCGGCCGCTTCCGGCGCCGCCGCGGCGGCCGGCGCGGCAAGGTCGGCCGTCGCTTCCGGCTCGCTGGCGCTGCGTTTCTTTTTTGCTTCAGTCATACGCTCGTGTTTCCGGTTCGTGCTTCCAGGTCGTGCTCCAGGTCGTGCTCCTTTAGTGCGGCTCAGGCCGGCGGCAGCAGCGCCAGGCAGGCGCCGGCGCACAGCACGCCGGCCGCGTTGGCGGCCAGGTCGCGCCAGCAGAAACCGCGGCCCGGTACCCACATTTGCAATAGTTCAATGATCCAGCTTGCCACAAACACTGCCGCCAGCGCCAGCCCCATCTGGGTGGCGCCATGCGCCAGGCGCCCGGCCAGCAGCGCCATGCCGCCGAAGGCGACGAAATGCAGCAGTTTATCATTTGGCAACGGGTGCGGCAGCCGGCTGTTCGGCAGCAGGCAGCCGAGCGGGATTGCCACCACGCCCATCAACAACAGCATCCATTCCCAGCGCATCGTTATTCCATCCACCAGTCAGAAGCCGGTCCAGCGCCAGTTGAGTTGCACCACCTGGCTATTATATTGAAAGAGGGATATGTTTTCCCGATTCTGAACATGGCGCCACTCCAGCTGCACGCTGTGCTGCGCCGACACGGCGACGCCCAGCGCTGCGCGCCACTGGCGCGTGCTCTGGCTGCGCACCGCCTCGATCAGGCCGGGCGAGTAGATGGTCTGGCCGCGCCAGTCCTGCCAGGTGGCACCCGCTTCGCCGCTCACCCGCGCCGACAGCTGGCGCTGCAGCTGTCCGCTGGCGTACCAGCCGTGCCGGTTGCCGCCCAGCCGGGCCGCTTCGCCGCGGTCGACCAGCAGGCCGAGCGCGCCCTGCGCCGCATTGGCGTCGGCGCGGTAATTGAGCAGCGCCGACAGCTCGCCGGTGCTGGCGTCGAAGCTGTGGCGCGTCAGGTAGGTGGTGCGCCCGAGCGCGGCCGATACCGTCAGCTCGACCTGTTCGGGCAGCGCCAGCGGCAGCGCGCTGCGCGCCTGCAGCTGCAGCTGGCGCTGGTACAGCTGGCCGCCCAGGCTGACCAGGCTGAGCGAGGCCATGGTGCGGGCATTCCAGCGGCCGGCGCCCCATGGCCGGTCGACCCCGACCAGTACCGCGTTGGTGTCCTGGTCGCTGTAGCGGTCGTGATGGCGCGTGCGCAGCTGGGCGAAGCCGACCGTGCCGCGCGGCTCGAGCTCGCGGCTGGCCTCGAAGCCGGCCTGCAGGTAACTGTCGCGGCGCGGCAGGTAGCTGTCCGACAGCAGGTTCTCGATCCGTTCGGCGCCACTGCCGGTGACGAACACCGGGTTGCTGGCGCCCTGGTTGACGTTGCTGTCGGTGCCGCGCGCCAGCGTCACGCTGCGCGCGCTTTTCGGCTGCCACGGCTGGCAGCCGCGGCGGCGTTGACTGTTGATGACATCGAGGATGCCGGCCGACGGCGCGAAGCGCAGTTCGATCTCGCGAAACAGACGCTCCGCCTCGAGCGGATGGCCCAGGGTGCAGTGGTTCAGCGCCAGTTCGAGCCAGGCGCCGGCGTGCTGCGGCTCGATCTCGATCAGGTGTTCGAGCGCCGCCGTCGCCGCCACCGTGCGGCCCTCGGTCATCAGGCGCACCGCCTCCAGGTACAGCTGGTTGACGGCGTCGGGCGTGGCGGCGGCGGCGCTGCCGGCGCCCAGCAGCATGGCCAACAACAGCGCCGCCCTCACGCGTGCGGCTCCGGCGTGTGCAACGTGCCCGGCGTCCCCGGCGTGCCCGGCGTGTCCAACGTGTCCAGCGTGTACAGCCGGGTCGGCTTCTCCTTGCCGCGCAGCAGGCGCTCGCCGAGCAAGGTGAAGCGGTGCCGGCGCGAGCGCGCCACCGTGCCGTCGCCGATGATGACGTCGTGCGGGAAGTCGCGTGCGGCCTGCTCGAGGCGCGAGGCGGTGTTGACGCTGTCGCCGACCGCCGTGTAGATGCTGCGCTGCGCGGTGCCGTAGTCGCCCGCCATCGCCACGCCGCTCTCGATGCCGATGCGCACCCGCAGCGGCGGATGGCCGGCCAGCACGCGCCGGCGCGAAAACTGCGCCACGTCGGCCAGGATGGCGAGGGCGGCGTCGAGCGCCAGGTCGGCGTGCTCGGGATTCGGCAGCGGCGCGCCCCAGAACGCCACCAGGCCGTCGCCGGTGTACTTGTCGAGCGTGCCGTGCAGCGCCAGCACCGGCCGGGTCAGGCAGTCGAGGAAGTCGGTGGTCAGGCGCGCCGCTTCTTCGACCGGCAGCGCTTCGACCTGGCTGGTGTAGCCTTCCATGTCGGCGATCAGGGTGGTGACCTGGACCTGGCGCGGCGCCAGCGGATCCTGCATGTCGCTGCGCAGCAGCTCGTCGACGACGGCGCTGGCGACGTACTGGCGCAAGGTGCCGAGCAGCTGGCGCGACTTCTGCTGGGTCAGCTGCCAGTGGAACGGCACCGCCACCGCCAGCAGGAACAGCAGCGAGAACAGCGGGCCGCTGGTGGAAAAGTCGGCGTCGTGCGGGCTGGCGGCGTAGGCCAGCGCCAGCCAGGCGAGCGCCGCGCCGCCCAGCAGCGCGACGTTGGCGGCGGCCGACAGGCGCGCGAAGCTGAACCAGGCGGCGATCACCACCAGCACGCTAAACAGCAACGCGATCCATGCGCCCGGCCACGGCGCCGGCGCCAGCCCGGCCTGGCGGTCGAGCAGCGCCGACAGCGCCGCCGCGTGCACCAGCAGGCCGGCGGTGGCCGCGCCCAGCGGACTGGGCACGCGGTCGCCGACGCTCAGCGCCGACGAGCCGACCAGCACCAGCTTGCCGGCCACCAGTGCCGGCGGCACGCTGCCGTCGAGTACTTCGGCGGCCGGTGCGCCGGCGAAGGTGTCGAGCCGGCGCGCGAACGGCACCCGCATCAGCGCCGCGCTGGCGGCGGCCGGCGCCGCGCCGCAGCAGTTCAGCAGCGCCAGCGCCAGGGTCGGATAGGTGCGCCCTTCGAACACGGTGTGCATCGGGATGCGGCGCAGGGTGCCGTCGGCGTCCGGGATCACGCCGATATTGCCGGCGTGGGCGGCGCGCGCCAGCCCGGCATGGTTGGCCAGGTAGCCGCTGGCGCGCGGCGCGCCGACCGGGGTCGGCCCGGCGCGCCCGCCGACCAGCTGGCCGGCGCGCAGCGGCGCGTTGTCGCGGCTGTAGTCGAATAGTTGCGCCAAAACAACAGGTCCGTGTTCGGCCAGCATCGCCATGCGCGCGTCGCCCAGCGCATCGCCCGGCTTGAACATGACGATGTCGAGCGCGACGCCGCGCGCGCCATCCTGCACCAGCCGCTCGACCAGCTCGGCCTGGCGCGAACGGGTCCACGGCCACGGGTAGCGCGCCAGGCTCGCTTCGTCGATGTCGACCACCAGGATGCGCGTCTCCGGCGCCGCGCTGGCCTGCATGACGATGAAGCGGTCGCGCAGCCATTCGTCGGCCAGGCGCGCCGTGGCCGGCTGGCCGCCCCATTGCGACCAGGCGGTCAGCAGCACGGCGATGGCCGAAATGCCGAGGCGCAGCAGGGGCGCGCGGCTGGCCGCTGCGCGGGAAGGCAGGAAAAATTTCATCAGCTAGCGTGGCGGGCGCGCGCGACGCCCGC
>JARXKM010000167.1:0-2070 GCA_030272785.1 Pseudomonadota bacterium | reverse complement strand
TAGCATAGTGGAATGTGATGGCCGTCACAGCCTGATTATTTATTGCAAGGCACAATCGGGTCCCAAGGAGAATTCTCATGTTGCGTGCAATACTCGCCGGCCTCGGCTGTGTCCTGATTTCCGCGTCCGCCCTCGCCGCCGAGGCCGGCCGGGTGGTGTTCGTGGTCGGCCAGGCCCAGGTCGGCGCCCGCGGCGCCGCGCTCGACATGCCGGTGCAGGAAGGCGATGCCCTCAGCACCGGCGCCGATGGTTATATCTATCTGAAGACGGTCGATGACGGCTTCCTGATCCTGCGCCCGAACAGCCAGGCCAAGATCAGCGCTTACCACATCGACCGCCTGAACCCGGCCAACACGCGCGTCAAGCTCGAGCTCGTCAAAGGCGTGGCGCGCAGCATTTCCGGCCTCGGCGTCAAGCAGGCGCGCCAGAATTTCCGTTTCAATACGCCGGTGGCGGCGATCGGCGTGCGCGGCACCGACTTCATCGTCTATACCAATGCGCAGAGCTCGTGGGTGTCGGTGGTGTCGGGCGGCGTCGTCGTCAGCGGCTTCGCCGGCGCCTGCGGCCCGGAAGGCGCCGGCCCGTGCGAAGGCGGCGCCAGCCGCGAACTGTTCGCCGGGCGCACCGACGCCATGCTGCAGGTGCAGCGCGGCCAGCAAGTGCCGCAGCTGCTGCACAACATCACCGTCGCGCCCGAGCTGAATGCGCCGGCGCGCAGCGACGAGCCGGTTGGCAAGGTGACGCTCGGCGCCAAGGGCGGGTCGGCCGCGCTCGACGAGGTCAGCCTCGATCCGGCCAAGAGCGGCGCGCCCTTGCTGGCCACGCCGCTGGTGCCGATCAAACCGCCCAAGCCGCCCGACGTGATCGTCGTCACGCCGCCGGCGCCGACGCCGCCGCCCATCGTGGTGGTGGTGCCGGAGCTGCCGCCGGTCGCGGCAGCACCGGAAATCCTGTGGGGCCGCTGGCAGGCGATTGCCGACAAGCCGGCCGATACCGCCGTCATCGGCAAGATCGATGCCGAGGCCAGCAAGGTGCAGGTGCTGATCGGTTCCTACGTCGTCGCGCGGCCCAATAATTCGAGCTTCGTGCTGCCGACCGAAGGCAAGGCCTCGTTTGTCCTGGCCGAGAGCGAAGCGACGCTCACCCGGCTGGGCGGCGTGCCGATGGCGGCCAAGGTCGAAAATGCCCATCTCGATATCGATTTCGTCAGCCGCTCGTTTTCCACCGGCTTATCGGTGGTCAATACGCTCGGCAAGGTCGACATGAGCTCGACCGGCGACGTCACCTTGCAAGGCACCTTGGAAAGCTCGCTCTATTCGCCCGGCTTTGTCGTGCGCGGCGTGTTGGGCGGTGCCAAGGCCACCGAGGCGGCCTATTCATTCAAAAGCACCGGCACGCCGGATCTGAGCGCCGCCGGCTTTACTCGCTGGAGCCGCTGATCGCAGCGCGCCGGCGCTGATCACCGGCCCGCCGGCGTTTTATTCCAGCCGCTCAAACATATAATCCCCAAGCCGCCGCCGCCAGCGCGGCTTTTTTGCGTCGCGCGCGGTCCTTCATAATATCGGTGGATAGAATTGGATAGTATTCCCCCTTCGTATGATTATCCATCAAGCGATTGCCTAAAGTTTTTGCAGCTTGGTTGATATTGTGAAAGAAAATGCAAACAAAGTTTGGAATTGTGACGCTCGTCACAACATTCGACGGGGGGTGTGGCAATATACTCCCAGTTCTGCAAAAGGCTTGGGCGGCGCAGAGCCGTCAGGTCCAAATAGCAGGAAATTTAGTTAATGTAGTTACCCCTTTAAAGGAAATATCATGGCTGCAGCAGATTACAAAGGTTTAGTTGAGGCGATTTACATTTCGTATTTCGGCCGTCCTGCCGACACCCTCGGCCTGACGAACTTCTCGGCGCAACTCGACGCCCTCAAAGCACCACTGACGGTCACCGCCCTGAACACCGCGTACAAGACCAGCGCCAGCCTGCGCACCCTGATCGACAGCTTCGGCGCCAGCGCCGAGTCGACCGCGCTGTACGGTACCGACAACGTCGCCTTCGTGTCGGCCATCTAC
>JARXKM010000166.1 GCA_030272785.1 Pseudomonadota bacterium | reverse complement strand
GCATGCTCAGCGAGCAGACCATGCACCGTGCATTCAAGCGGGCATACGGCATCAGCCCCTCGCAATACCGCAGCCGGCTCTGAGGCACGGGTGACGGACAGGCGCCGATCAGGGTGCTGCGCCATGCTCCTTCAGATACGTTGCCGCATCGGCGTCATTCGGATCGAGTACGAGCGGGCGGCGGTAGCTTTTCACCGCTTCGGCGACCTGCCCGGTCTTGGCCTGCATTTCGGCCAGCGCGTCGATCATGAAGCCGAGGTTGGGATGCACATGGTCCCCGAGGCGAAAGATTTCGCGCGCCTGGACCGGGCGATCGAGCTTGAACAGTTGCGCGCCCCAGGCATACACCTCGTTCGGTCCCAATTTGAAGGCACCGGCTTGGGCGGCCATCTTGTCGTACAGGGGAATGGCCTTGTCGAAGCCGCCGCTCGCCAGGCTCTGGACGAAATTGCCCAGGATCGGCGCCAGGTTGCCCTGGTTGAGGCGGACGCTGCTGACCCCGGGGGTCAGTGCCGGCAATCGTACACGGCCTGATCACTACTATTACGCACAGGCAGTGCCGGAAAACGGCCCAGACCGCCGTTGGCCGTTACAGCGCGCCCAGGCTGCGCGCGAAACCGACGAACACCTTTTGCATACTGCTCTTGCGCACCAGCGGACTATCCTGGACTTCGTTGCTCAGGCGCGTGCTACTCACGCCCGCCAACAAGCTGTAATCCCGGTTGATCTGCCAGAACAGGCGCATGCCGACATCGACGCCGACCTGCCCGCCCGAGGGTGCGTAGGCGCGATACGAACTGGTCGCGGCCTGCGCCGCACTGACGCCGAAATAGCTCTTCATATAGGCGGCATTGGCGAATGTCGCGCCCAGATTGAAGCCCAATTGCGCCGACTGCCCCAGTCCGATCCGATATGCGCCGCCCACCTTGAGCAGCGCCCCGTCGTTGTCATTGCCCGCCCCCAGGCGCACGCTGGAATCGAGCGACAGCTGGTCCGTCACCGGGAACTTGGCGAACGAAACCAGTGTGCCCCGCGTGGCGACTTTCCCCATGCCGGCGAGCGGACCGGCGCGATACTCCTTGCGCCCTTCGTCCACCCCCAGCGCCACGCCGTAAGCCAGCTGCGATGGCCCGGTCGCCTGGAAGCCGACCACGGTGTCATTTTCTCCGCCCACAAACACGCCGTTCGCCCAGTGGTAGGCGAGGATCGGCACGGCACGGATTTTGGTGTCGGCCGATCCCGGGTATTCCGGCAAGGATGCCACGCCCAAGCCGATGATACCGCCGGCAACCGGCGCGGCCCGCGGCGGAGATTCCGCCGACTGCGCGGCAGCGAGACTCGAAGACAAGGCGAGGCCGGCGACGGCCAGCCAGCCCGCCATGCGCAAAGGTGTCGCGCGCTGATGGATACTACGGCTGCGGGATGGAGCAAAGTGCGAAAGTGGATTCATGGAATATCGTTCATTAGCGTGTGGAGAAAAGTGAGCTCCCCGTCGGTCCCTTGTACAGGTGTGACCAGGTGCTCGATGTGCTGACCCGAGAGAACTCCTCAAGGCGGTAGCGCAATGGTAGACAAATAGGACGCGACGCAACGGACAACATGCCTCCTTTTTCTGCCAGCGCGCGACATTCAGTCCGGGTCCGGGCCGGTCGGCGCGTCGGCGGCGGCGCGCGTCGCAAACGGCACGCACAACCGGCACCATTCGTCGAACTGGTCGGCCGGCAGCGGCGCCGACGCGTACCAGCCTTGCGCGTAATCGGCGCCCAGCGCCAGCAGGCCAGCCCACTCCTGCGCCGTTTCCGCGCCCTCGCACACCACCGACAGCCCGAGCTCGTGGCCCATCCGTATGGCCGAGCGCAACAGCTTCGAATTGTGCTGGGCATCGCCGAGCCCCTTGACGAACGCGCGGTCGATCTTCAGCTCGGCGACCGGCATTTTTTGCAGGTACGACAGCGACGAGTAGCCAGTGCCGAAATCGTCGATCGACCAGCTGAATCCCACCGACTGCAGGCGCGTCATCAACGCCAGCGCGACGTCCGGCTGCTCCATCAAGCCGCTTTCGGTCACTTCAAAGCGGATGTCGCTCACCACCACCTGCGTCTGGCGCACCAGGTCGAGCACAGCGGCCTCGAAATGCGGATCGGCGAGGTCGGCCGCGCAGACATTGACCGATATCTGGATCTGGCCGCCGCGCCGGCGCCGCAGCACCGTGGCCATCATCGCCTCGTGCAATATCCAGTTGGTCAGCAGACGAATGCGCCCGGTCTGCTCGGCGAACGGGATGAAGTCCATCGGCGGGACCATGCCGCGCACCGGATGCTGCCAGCGGATCAGCGCCTCCGCCGAGTCGACCGAGCCGTCGCGCAGCAGCACTTTCGGCTGCAGCACCATGCGCAGCTCCTGCTTGGCGATCGCCTGGTTCAAGTCGGACATCAGCGACAGATCGCCGCGCCGATGCCGCTGCATCTCGGCGGTGTATTCGAGCAGCCGGCGATGGCGCTGGCGTGCCGCCGACATGGCCGTTTCCGCATTGCGCATGGTGAGCTCAAGGTCGGCGGCCGTCGCACAGCGCGCCACGCCAACGGTGGCGGACAGGTCGATCACCTGGGCGTCGATCTCCAGCGGCGCATCGAGCACGCCGGCGATCACGGCGTCGACATGCGCCGCATCCGGATCGCCCGGCCACAGCATGACGAAGCGGTCGGCGTGCAGCCGGCCGAGGGAAACGAACTGCAGCGTCGCCAGGCGCCGGGTGAACAGGATCAGCACCTGGTCTCCCAGCGCGCGGCCGAGCGCGGTATTGACCGCCTTGAAACGATCGAGATCGATGACCAGCACGGTCAGCGGAAAGCAGGCGGCGGCCACCTGCTTCGCGCCTTCCCGGTTGGGAATGCCGGTCAGCGCATCGAACAGCGCCAGCTGCGAGCGTTCGTTGGCCACCGCCAGCCGGGTCAGGGAGCGGTTCTGCAGTTCGCTGCGCCACACGTAGAAGCCGACCGCGAACCAGATGAACAGCGCAAAGCCCGCCATGTTCACCGCCACCATCCGCAACTCGCCGCGATGCACCACCGACGGGTCGGCCATCACCAGGAAGGCAAGCAAGGCTGCGATCATCACCGCGCACTGGATGCCGGTGCGCGGCCGGTGGCCCATCATGATCAGCGGCGGGGCGATCAGTATCCAGATGATGACGCCGCCCGACTGGCGCAAGCCGCCCAGGCCCGCGTGGATCGCCACGATGGCCAGCACGTAGACCAGCACGGAGGCGATCACACGCAGGCCATGCTTGTTGGTCGCCAGGGCGAACGCGCCGACACATGCCAACACAAGCCATGCTTTGCGCAGGCGGCGCCGGAGATCGGATGCGAACTTGCCACAAGCAGCGGACATTGCCTCTACAACCATATCAATTGCAATCGAAATTCTCCGCTGACAATTCGTGATGCGATTTCCCACGCCGTGACGCGCCCGGCCCGGTGGCCGATGGTGTGCGAATCGGATTATCGATGCCCGGCCCACGCGTAAAGCGACAATACACCGTCGTTTTCTGCCATTTCGATCGATCGGGCCCTGTCCGCGCGCAAGCAGACGCGCGCGCTGATGCAACTTGCGCACGACGTCGTGGTCCAACAAGGTCGAGCAAATCTTAAGTCCTGCAGAATATGAGCGAACAAAGTGACCAGTCCACCATGCTGGCGATGCTGCTCGGTCGCCCCGGTGCAGCCCTGCGCGCGGCACGCGTGCCGGTGCCCGCGCCCCGTCGCTCCGCGCCCCATCGTCCCCGCCACATCGCCCCCGCCACATCGCCCTAGTGTTGGTTTGTATCCGATGCACACTGCTAGTCGATTTCACTCCTGTTATTGTTTTACAAGAGTGCAATTCCGGTCAGCCTGTCCAGCGCGTTGCACACACCAAAGCATACCGAATGCACCCATCCGTCGATCCTGGCTTGACCATGCGCAACGTGCTCTACGTCGAGGGCAACGCGGCCAACATCACGCTGGTCGAGAGCCTGATCGCGCGCCGCGGGGACCTGCATTTTCTGTCCGCCACCACCGGTGCGCAGGGAATCGAGATGGCGCTGGCGCACCGGCCCATCATCATCCTGATGGATATCCAGCTGCCGGACATCACCGGCTACGCCACTCTCAAGTACCTGCGCGCCATTCCCGCAACCGCCCGCATTCCCGTCATGGCGGTGTCGTCCGAGGCGTACTTCCGCCAGATCGAACAAGGCATCGCCGCCGGCTTCTGCCAGTACCTGACCAAGCCGTTCAAGATTGCCGAGCTGATGGAGGCGATCGACATGTGCCTGGCCATCGCGGCCGACACCGCCCGCTCGGCATAGTTCGTCGCGCAGCGGCCTGGCCACGCCGATCGGGCACTGCGCGCTGCACTTCAGGCGAGGCAGCATGCGTCGGCCGGCGCGCGCTCGCGCAGCGCCTGCTCGAACAGCGCCAGCGGCACCGGCCGGCCGAAGAAATATCCCTGGTAGGCGTGGCAGCCGGCGCTGGCGAGGAAATCGCGCTGGGCGGCCGTCTCGACGCCCTCGGCGATCACCGCCATGCCCAGGCTGTGCCCCAGCGCGACGATGGTGCGCACGATGGCCGCGTCGTTCGGGTCGGTCAGCAGGTCGCGCACGAACGACTGGTCGATTTTCAGCTGGTCGAGCGGCAGCCGCTTCAGGTACGACAGCGACGAGTAGCCGGTGCCGAAATCGTCGAGCGAGAAGCCGACCCCGGCGCGCTTGAGCGCGGTGATGGTGTCGATCACGGCAGCGGTGTGTTCGAGCAACAGGCCCTCGGTCAGTTCGAGCTTGAGCAGGCGCGGATCGGCGCCGCTGGCGGCCAGCAGGTCGATCATCTGGTCGACGAAACCGGGCTGGTTGAACTGGCGCGCGCTGACATTGACCGCCAGCGTCAGCGCGCCGGTGAGCGGATCGCCCGACCACGCGGTCAGCTGCGCGCAGGCGGTCGCCAACACCCACTGGCCGATCGGCAGGATCAGGCCACTCTGCTCGGCGATCGGGATGAATTCGGCCGGCGAGACCATGCCGCGGCGCGGATGGTGCCAGCGCAGCAGCACCTCGGCGCCCCGGGCGCGGCCGTGCGCATCGACCTGCACCTGGTAATGGAGCGAAAACTGCTGCTCGGCGATCGCCAGCCGCAGGTCGTCCTCGAGCGCGACGCGCGCCGCCACCGCCGCCTGCATGTGCGGATCAAAGAATCGGACCGCGTTGCGCCC
Source organism: Pseudomonadota bacterium (assembly GCA_030272785.1). Taxonomy (GTDB): domain Bacteria; phylum Pseudomonadota; class Gammaproteobacteria; order Burkholderiales; family Burkholderiaceae_D; genus JAFCUW01. The sequence continues at coordinate 5,125 of JARXKM010000166.1, read as the reverse complement.
GGCCGCCTTGGCCTGGTACATCGCCGTGTCGGCGCGCTTGGTCAACTCGTCGATCGTCATTTCATGGCCGCCGAACAGGGTGATCCCCACGCTCGGCGTGCTGGCGTACAGGTAGCCGGCCAGGTCGAACTGCTCGCCGAGCGCGGCGCGGATCTTTTCACCCATTGCCGCCGCGTGCACGGTGGCCTGGCCGGCGTCGCCGGACAGGTCCTCGATCAGCACGACGAACTCGTCGCCGCCGAGGCGCGCCACGGTGTCGGTGCTGCGCACGCACTCCTGCAGGCGCGCCGCCACCGCGCGCAGCAGCAGGTCGCCGCGGTTGTGCCCTTGGGTGTCGTTGAGGATCTTGAAGTTGTCCAGGTCGATCAGCATCAACGCGCCGTTGCGCCCGCGCGCCGCGTTCGCCGTCATGGTGTCGGCCAGCCGCGCCAGCAGCAGGCGCCGGTTCGGCAGTTCGGTGAGCACGTCGTAATAGGCCAGCCGGCGGATCTCGCTTTCGGCCTGCTTGCGCTCAGTGATGTCCTGGAAAGTGCACACCAGCGTCTTGAGCTGGTCGGCGTCGATGCAAATCTTGCCGCGCGCGTGCACCCAGCGCCGCTTGCCGTCGCTGCGGCGCATGATCTGCTGCTCGCGATCGAATGGCCGGTGGCGCACCGACGCCGATTGCATGTACTGGCGCACCTCGGCGCGTTCCTTCTTGCCGACCAGTTTCAGCAGGTGCGCCAGGTCGCGCCGATAGTCCGGGCCGATGCCGGCGATGTCGTCGAAAATGTCGGAGCTGCTCCAGGTGCCGCCGGCGAATTCGTACGTCAGGCAGCCGATATCGGCAATCTGGTGCGCCTCGCGCAGCGACACCTGGCTCTGTTCGATGGCCGCCAGGTCGCGCTGCTGGCGCCGCCACGAGCGTCCGATCAGCAGCAGGAAGCTGAACGACAGCACGCCGAAGGCCAGCGTCAGCGCGCAGATGATCCAGACCTGGCGATACCACTCGGCCAGCCCGACCTCGGTGTGCTCGCCGACCCCGACGTGAAAGCCGTACTTGTCGCTGCGTTCATAGGAAAAGGTCTGCGCCGCGCTGCCGAGCGCCGAGGCGCTGGTCGTGTAGGTACCGCGCTGCGGGTCGCGCAGGCGCGCCGCCACCAGCTCGGGCGACAGGCGCGTGTCGCCGACCGGCAGCGGAAACGGCGCTTTCGAGCCGAGTCGGCCTGTGATCGCCTGCATGCCGGCATGGCGCAGCACGATACTGCCGCCGCGATCGAGCGTGATGGTGGCCAGCACGCGCTGGATCTGGTCCAGGTTGAGCACCGCGTAAACCACGCCGCCGAACGAGCCGTCGGTGTTACTGATGCGCCGCGCGAACAGCCATATCCACTGCCCGCTGATGCGGCCAATGCTCGGCGTACTGACGTACAGGCCGGCCGGCGGGGCGTCGCGCAGGGCAGCGAAATAGGCCCGCCCGACGACGCTGGCGTAGGGCGCGGCCAGGCCGGCGCCGTGGATGATGTCGCCTGCCGCATTGGTGGCGCGCAGGTAGGGCACCACCGGCAGGCGTTGCTGCTGGCGTACCAGGAAGCGGGTAATCTCCGCTTCGTCCGGCTTGCCGGTGGCGTTCTGGCGGGCGATTTCGTCGGCAGTGGCCAGGATCGCCACGTCGATCGAATCGAGAATGCCGTCGAAGGTGAGCACCAGCGACTTCGACAGGTTCTGGGTTTCAACGGCGACGCGCGCTTCGGCCTGGGCGCGCAGGTAGACCAACGTCAGCGCCGACGTCACCACGATCACCAGGATCGTCACCAGCACGATCAGGCACACCAGGTTGCGGCTGTACGGCAGGCGCACGCGCGGCGCGCGGCGATCCGGCGCGGCGGTGGCGCGCGCACTGCTGCCATCGGACGCGGCGCGCCCTTTCATGCCGCCAGGGGCGCGACCAGGCCGATATCGCCGCTGGCGAGCAGCTTGTCGATATCGATCAGGATGATCATGCGCTGGTCGAGCGCGCCCATGCCGAGCAGGTAGCCGGCGTCGACCAGCGCGGCCATCGCCGGCACCGGCTTGAGCTGGGCGGCGGTGAGCGTGACGACATCGGAGACGCTGTCGACCACCATGCCGACCAGGCTGGCGCCGACGTTGAGCACCACCACCACGGTGAACTGGTCGTAGCTCGGCGCGCCCAGCGCGAACTTGATGCGCAGGTCGAGGATCGGCACGATCAGGCCGCGCAGGTTGACCACGCCCTTGATGTAGGCCGGCGCATTGGCGATCCGCGTCACCACCGTGTAGCCGCGTAGTTCCTGCACTTTCTGGATGTCGATGCCGTATTCTTCGCTGCCGAGGCGAAAGCTGAGAAATTCGAGCTTGCCGGCCGGCTCCGGCGCCGTGAGGGTAGTCGCTTGCATGATGGTCCTTTCAATGGTGCGCCGCGCGTCGCGGCAATGGATCAGAACTCTTCCCAGTCGTCGCTCGCCATCGCAGGCGCCTTGACGCTCACGCGCGCGGCCGGCTGGGCGCGCGCCAGTGACGGCATGCGCGCGGCGACCCGTTGCGGCGCCGCCGGCGCCAGCTGCTGCGCGGCCGCACGTTGCGCGGCGGTCCGCGGCGCCACGCTCGCCGCCGGCTCGAGGCGAAACGCGCTGACCACCCCGGCCAGGCCGCCGGCCTGCTCCTCGAGCGAGGCGGCGGCGGCGGCGGCCTCCTCCACCAGCGCCGCATTCTGCTGCGTCACCTGGTCCATCTGGCCGATCGCCACGTTGATCTGGTCGATGCCGCTGCTTTGTTCGCGGGTGGCCAGGCTGATCTCGGCCATGATGTCGGTGACGCGGCCGATGCTGGCGACGATCTCGGAAACCAAGTTGGCCCAGCTGGCGCATTTCGATACCCTCACGGGGCTGCCGAATCGCATGCATCTGAACCAGAAGCTGCGCGCGGCGCTGGCCAACAATCAGCGCGCGCGCACCGCCGTGGCGGTCATGTATCTCGACATCGACAAGTTCAAGCTCGTCAACGATACCTATGGCCATGCGGTTGGCGATGCCGTCCTGATCGAATTTTCGCGCCGTCTCGAGCGCTGCGTGCGCGCCACCGACACCGTGGCGCGGCTCGCCGGCGACGAATTCATCATCGTGCTCGAGAGCCTGACCAGCGCCGCGCAGCCTGCGCTGGTCGCACGCAAGATCATCGCGGCAATGGCGGCGCCCTGCGCGGTGGACGATTTGGCGCTGCAGATCAGCACCAGCATCGGCATCGCGTACGGCCACACCTCCAACCTCACGCCGGACGACATGATGACGATCGCCGACAAATCCCTGTATGCCGCCAAGAGCGCCGGCAGGAATACCTTCAAGATCGTGGTCGACCGCGACGCCGCCGAAGGTTCCTGACCAGCCACGCTGGCATCAGGCCCACAGATTGACCAGCGCGCCCGCTTCGTCGAGCAGGAACTGCTTGAACACCTGCGCGGCCGGCGACAGGCGCTTGGTGCGCAGGTGCGTGACGTGCCAGTGGCGCACCACCGGCATGCCGGCCAGGTCGAGCTGCACCAGGTGGCCGGCCGCCAGTTCGTGGCGGATCGTGCGCAGCGACAGGAAGCTCAGGCCCATCCCCGCCATAACCGCCTGCTTAATCGTCTCGTTGCTCGGCATTTCCATCGCGATCGGCGGCGCGAAGCCATGCTCGGCGAAGGTGCGCTCCATCAGCTGGCGCGTGCCCGAGCCGCTTTCGCGCACGACGAATTCGTAGTCTGCCAGGATCGTCAGCGGCGCACCGCGGCGGCGCGACAAGGGGTGGCTCGGCGCGCTCACCACCGCCATCGGATTGGTGGCGAACGCGGTCGCCTCGCAGTCGAGCGTGGGCGGTGTGAGGCCCATGATCACCAGGTCGATTTCGTTGTTCGCCAGCAGCCGCATGATGTTTTCGCGGTTGTGGATCTGCAGCGCCACTTCGACGTCCGGGAATTTTTTCCGAAACAGCACCAGCAGCATCGGCACGAAATACTTGGCGGTGCTGACGATGGCCAGCTCGACGCGCCCCTTGCGCAGGCCGCGCCGCTGCGCCATGGCGTCGTCGAGCTGGCGCAGTTCGGCCAGCGCCGCCAGCGCGTACTGGTGCAGGTCGACGCCGGCCTCGGTCAGGCGGATGCCGCGCCCGAGCGGTTCAATCAGCGGCAGGCCGACCGCTTCTTCGAGCTGGCGCATCTGCATCGACACCGCCGGCTGGGTCACGTGCAGCTTGTCGGCCGCGCGCGAGACCGACAGCTCGCGCGCCACGGCCAGGAAGGTGTCGAGCTGACGCAGGGTATAGCGGCGCATGGGCAATCCATAAGGTTTAACTGATGTCTCGGAGGTGTTTATTGATTGGACGTTATGTTAGCCAATTTATATAGTCGTGTCCATCGGTCGCCAGCAGGCGATCAGTTCAACCGAGGAGAGCACGATGGGAAGCAACGACGCAGTGCAAATCACCGATGTCAAGAAACGCTATTCGGCCGGCGTTCTGAAGTATGCCCAGATGGGCTATTGGGACGCCGATTACGTGCCGAAGGAAACCGACATCCTGGCCGTGTTCCGCATCACGCCGCAGGACGGCGTCGATCCGATCGAGGCCGCCGCCGCGGTGGCCGGCGAATCGTCGACCGCCACCTGGACGGTGGTGTGGACCGACCGCCTGACCAACTGCGACATGTACCGCGCCAAAGCTTACCGGGTCGATCCGGTGCCGAACCTGCCGGGCCAGTTCTTCTGCTGGGTCGCCTACGACCTGTCGCTGTTCGAGGAAGGCTCGATCGCCAACGTCACCGCTTCCATCATCGGCAACGTGTTCAGCTTCAAGCCGCTCAAGGCGGCGCGCCTGGAAGACATGAAGTTCCCGGTCGCCTACGTCAAGACCTTCCCCGGCCCGCCGACCGGCATCATCGTCGAGCGCGAACGGCTCGACAAGTTCGGCCGTCCGCTGCTGGGCGCGACCACCAAGCCGAAGCTGGGCCTGTCGGGCCGCAACTACGGCCGCGTCGTGTATGAAGGCCTCAAGGGCGGGCTCGATTTCATGAAGGACGACGAGAACATCAACTCGCAGGCGTTCATGCACTGGCGCGACCGCTTCCTGTTCGTCATGGAGGCGGTCAACCGCGCCT
>JARXKM010000165.1 GCA_030272785.1 Pseudomonadota bacterium | reverse complement strand
CGATGCTTGCAAACACTCTATTGCTCATGGGCTTCCTTAGATTATTGTCGCGGTTAAAATAGTTGTTATAAGATACATTATTTTTGGCAATTGTGCAATTTTAGTTGTGCGCCGCGGCGCGAAAAATGGGCGCTGATTTGGTCGACTTGACCGTGCGGGAGACCGATGCGCTGCGGCGGCGAATAGCGCGACGCGCAGGCGTGCCACCAAGGCGTTGGCCCCTGCTGAGACTGGGTCTCACACCCCGCGCGGAATCGCACTCAGCAGCGTCCTGGTGTACGGATGCTGCGGGTTGCGATACAGCTCGTCCGAATCGGCCAGCTCGACCACACTACCCTGGTGCATCACCATCACCTGGTCGGCCATGTACTTGACCACCGACAGGTCGTGCGAGATGAAGATGTAGCTCATGCCCAGCTCGTCCTGCAGGTCCTGCAGCAGATTGAGCACCTGTGCCTGCACCGACACGTCAAGCGCCGACACCGATTCGTCGCACACCAGGATCTCCGGCTTCATCGTCAGGCAGCGCGCGATTGCGATGCGCTGGCGCTGGCCGCCGGAAAACTCGTGCGGATAGCGGTGAAAGGCTTGCGCCGGCAAGCCGACCTTTTCCAACAGCGCCTGCGCCATGCCGATCCGTTCAGTGTCGCCGGCGCCGATGCGGTGGATGCGCATCGGCTCGAGCAGGATCTGGCCGACCGTGAAGCGCGGGTTGAGCGAGGCGTACGGATTCTGGAAGATGATCTGGATGCGTCGCTTGTACGGCAGGTACTCGCGCGCCGGCATGGCGATCAGGTCGCGCCCTTCGAACAGCGCGCTGCCGGAGGTGGCCTGGTGCAGCCGCAGCAGTGTCAAGCCGACGGTGGTCTTGCCCGAACCGGATTCGCCCACCACGCCGAGCGTCTTGCCGCGCGCCAGGGTGAACGAGACATCCTTGACGGCCTTGAATTCGCGCTTGCCGAACAGGCCTTCGCGCAGGAAAAAACTCTTGCTCAGCTTGTCGACCACCAGCACCGGCACGTCGCCCGGCAGCACGCCACGGCTGCGCTGCGGCAGCGCAACGGAGGCGGCGGCGGCGCCGTCGACGTAGTCGTCGATCACCGGCAGGCGCATCGGCCGCTCGTCGAGGCGCGGCCGGCAATGCAGCAGCGCGCGCGTGTAGGGGTCGGCCGGCGCGCTGAAAATCTGCCGCGCAGGGCCCTCCTCGCGCACCTCGCCGTGGCGCATGACGATGACGCGGTCGGCGATCTCGCCCACCAGCGCCAGGTCATGGGTAATGAACAGCACCGACATCCGGCGCCGCTGTTGCAGCTCGGCGATCAGCGCCATGATCTGCCTCTGGATGGTGACGTCGAGCGCGGTGGTCGGCTCGTCGGCGATCAGCAGTTGCGGCTCGCAGGCGATCGCCATGGCGATCATCACGCGCTGCTGCTGGCCGCCCGACATCTGGCTCGGGTAGGCGTCGATCTTGCGCGCCGGGTCGGGGATGCCGACTTCGCCGAGCAGCTCGAGCGTGCGGGCGCGCGCGGCGCGCCGGCTCATGCCCATGTGCAGGCGCAGCACTTCGCCGATCTGGAAGCCGACCGTAAACACCGGGTTGAGCGACGACATCGGCTCCTGGAAGATCATCGAGATATCTTTGCCGCACAGCTTGCGCCGTTCTGCCAGCGGCAATCTGAGCAGGTCGCGGCCGTCGAACAGGATGCGGCTGGCCGGGTCGACGACGCTGTTTTCCGGCGCCAGCAGGCCCATCACGGCGAGCGAGCTGACCGATTTGCCGCTGCCGGACTCGCCCACCAGCGCGACGGTGGCGTTGCGCGGCACGTCGAAGGAAATCCCTTTGACGGCCTCGAAGCTGGTGTGCTTGTCGAGCCGGAACGCAACGCGCAGGTCGCGCACCTGCAGCAGCATGGTGGAGTCGTGGGTCATGGCCGCCTTATTTCAGTTTCGGGTCGAGCGCGTCGCGCAGCGCATCGGTAAATAGCGAGAACGCCGTCACCAGCAGCGCCATCGCGCAGGCGGCGGCGGTCAGCTGCCACCATTTTCCGAGGATCAGTTCGTTCTGCGCTTCGTTGAGCATGCTGCCCCACGACACCACGCCGACCGGCACGCCGAAGCCGAGGAAGGACAGGATCACCTCGGCCTTGATGAAGCCGACCACCAGGATCGACAGCTGCACCAGCGCGACGTGACTGACATTGGGGAAGATGTGCGAGAACATCTTGCGCCAGGTGGAGGCGCCGATGGCGTCGGCCGCCATCACGTATTCGCGCCCCTTGTGCTTCATGTATTCGGCGCGGATCAGGCGGTACGGCCCGGTCCAGCCGGTCAGCCCGAGGATCAGCACGATGGTGGTGACGCCCTTCTGCTGCAGCACGGCGGCCACCGTCAGGATCATCAGGATAGCCGGGATCGAGGTGAAGATGCTGTAGAACCAGTTGAAGACGTCGTCGACCAGGCCGCCGTAATAGCCCGACACGGCGCCGAACAGGGTGCCCAGCGACACCGCCAGCAGGGCCGCCACCAGGCCGACCACGATCGACGTCTCGCCGCCCTTGATGGTCTTCTTGATGACGTCGTGGCCCCACTTGTCGGCGCCGAACGGCAAGGTCGCGCGGCGTACCGCCGGCGCCGCCGCGGCAGCCGTGGCGGCGCGCAGTTCGGCCATCTCGGCGGCCAGCGGATCGGCGACGCCGTACATCTCGGGCGCGGCCGGCGCGCCCTGCCCGAGCTGCGCGCGCAGCGCCTTGATGTCATCGGCCAGCGGGTCGAAGGCGTTGTCGGGCACGGCGGCGGCGGGCGCGGCCTTGCCCGCGGCGAGGCCGCCGGCGGCGCCGGCGAACGCGGGCGGCGCGTAATTGACGCCGACCTCGCTCTCCCAGTCGGCCACGATCAGGCCGGTGGACGAGAGCAGCAGCATCGCCAGGAACGCCGCCACCACGGCCAGCGAGACCATGGCGACGCGGTCGGCGCGCAGGCGGCGCCAGGCGAGCGCCCACAGGCCGGGCGAGCTTGGTTGATTGGTCATGCGCATGCGGGGCCTTCGACGATCAGGAAAGTTGGACGCGCGGATCGACGGCCTGGTACAGCAGGTCGGTCAGCAGGTTGAAGATCATGGTGGCGGCGGCGACGTAGACGGTGATCGCCTTGATGACCGGGAAATCGCTGCGCTCGACGGCGAGGATCACCTCGCGGCCGATGCCGGGGATGCCGAAGAAGCGCTCGAGCAGGAAGGCGCCGATCAGCAGCGCCGGCAGGTTCGCCATGACGTGGGTGATGATCGGGATGGCGGCGTTGCGCAGCACGTGCACCCACATGATGCGCCGCTCGCCGAGGCCCTTGGCGCGCGCGGTGCGCACATAGTCGGCGCTGGCCTCGTCGAGCACGAAGCTGCGGAACAGGCGCAAGGTCGGCGCGATCGACACGGCCAGCCCGATCAGGATCGGCAAGGTGGCGTAGCGCAACAGGTTTTCGCTGAAATGCTCGCCCCAGCCCTGCACCGGAAACAGCCCCAGCTTGTAGGCGAAGCCGTACTGGAACACGATGATGTAGACCAGGATGGAAATCGACATGCCGACGGTGCAGGCGATCATCACCGCGCGGTCGGTCAGCGAGCCGCGCACGAAGGCGATCGCCAGCGCCAGCGCGATGCCCAGCACGGTCTCGAGGATGGTCAGCGGGATGAGCACCGTCAGCGACGGCCCGAGGCGGGTGGTGATGATGCGCGACACGGCCTCGCCGGTGGCCCAGGAGTTGCCGAAATCGAAGGTGAGGATCTGCCGCACGAAGATGCCCAGCTGGACGTAGTACGGCTGGTCGATGCCCAGTTGCTGGCGGATGTTGGCGATCGCCTCGGCGTTCGACATCTTGCCGGCCAGGATATAGGCGGGGTCGCCGCCGACCCAGTTGAACAGCACGAACACCAGCACGACGACGCCGGCCATGGTCGGCAGCATCTGCCACAGGCGGCGCAGGATATAGGCAAGCATCAGGAACGCTCCATTTTTCTAAAAGTGATTCAATCGCGTCACCCGGCCCGAAAACCGGGACAGACCCGGTTTTGGGCTCGAAAACCGGGACAGACCCGGTTTTGCGAAACCTGCGAAACCGGGTCTGTCCCGGTTTTGGCGCCGGTGCTGGGTCACTTGGCCGGGTCGAGGTCGATGTATTGCCATTCCTGTTTCAGGATCGGATGTTTCTTGTAGCCCATCACTTTCGGCTGGGCCAGCATGTTGCGGTAGCGCGCGTAGCCCATGCGCGCCGCGCCGATCACTTCGAGGCGGCGCGCCATCTGGTGGTACAGCGCGTCGCGCGCGGCGCCGGCCGGCATCTTCTGGCTGCGCGCATATAGCGCATCGTAGTCGGGATCGGCCAGGCAGCCGGCATTGTTCTGATGCACGTTGGGGCCGTAGTAGAGCTGCATGAAGTTGTCGCCATCCGGATAGTCGGCCACCCACTGGTAGTTGCGGCTCTGGATCTTGCACAGGGTTTCGGCCTGCAGCAGGTCACTGAAGATCATGCGTTCGCTGGCCATGCGGATGCCGATCCGGGTGTAGGTCTTGCGCCACACCTCGGCCTGCAGCACGCCGTTGGCTTCGTTGCGCGAGACGTAGTGCACCAGCAGCGGCGCGCCGTCCGGCATCGTGCGCCAGCCGTCCTTGCCGCGCTGGTAGCCGAAGCGGTCGAGCAGGCGGTTGGCCAGCGCGGGATCGTATTGCAGCACGCTCCGGTAGGCCGGATCGTGGCCAACCACGCCGGGCGGGATCGGATAGTCGACCCGCTCGGCCTGGCCGTTCCAGACGATGGCGATCTCTTCGTCGATGTCGTGGGCGATGGCGATGGCGCGCCGCAGCGCGATCTTTTGCTTCGCCATGCCACCCAGCACCGGATCCTGCATGTTCCAGTAATAATAGGTGATTTCCGGATCCATCAGGCGCGACAGCTGCACGCCGCGCGCCGCCAGTTCCGGGCGCAGCTTGCCGTTCAACAGCGCCTTCGGCGCCAGCGGGCCGTCCAGCCAGAACAGGTCGGTGCCGCCGCTCTGGAACGACAGCCAGCGCGACTGGTCTTCGACCATCACGGCGATCTCGATGCGATCGACCAGGCCGATCGGCTTGCCCTGCATCTGGGCGATGATGCGGGCGTCGTCGGCGCTGCCGTCGCCCTTGAAGTCCCACGTCTCGGCCAGGTGCAGCCGGTTGCGTTCGAGCACGATGCGGTTGCCGCGCACCCATTCTCCCAGCGCGTAATAGCCGGTGCCGACCGGGTGGGCCGCCACCTCGCCCTTGGCGTCGCCGTAGGCGTCGACCACTTCGCGCGCCAGCGCCGAGGTGGGGTCGTGCGCGAGGATCATGCCGAGGTGGAAATCGGTCTGGGTCAGGTGGATGCGCAAGGTGTACGGGTCGAGCAGTTCGAAGCCGGCCACCGCGCCATCGTAGTCGAAGCGGCCGCTGCGCTTGGCGTCGGCGGCGAGGCGGTCGAAGCCGACCACCTTGCCCTCGAACAGCCAGGCGTGCGGCGAGGCCAGCCGGGGGTCGAACAGCCGCTTCCACGCGTAGACGAAATCGGCCATCGTCAGTTCGCGCCGGCGCCCTTTGAAGGCGGCATCGGGCGTGAACAGGATGCCGTGCTTGAGCCGGATGGTGTAGGTCTTGCCGTCGGCCGCTACCTCGGGCAGCGCGGCCGCCGCCAGCGGCACCAGCGCGGCCGGGCGCGCCAGGTAGTCGTAGGTGTACAGCGTTTCAAAGATCGCCTGGGTGACGTGGTTCGAGTACAGGTCGCGCGCGGTGGCCGGATCGAAGCCGGTTTCGGCGGCCGGGAAGATGGTGCGCAGCGTCTTTTGCGGCGCGGCGGCGGGCGCGGCGCCGGCGCCCGGCGGGGCCAGGCACGCCAGGCATGCAAAGCACAACAGCAAGCTCGCCCAGGGGGATTTCATCGACGGTGTCTTTCGCGCGCGGACAGGCTGAAAAAGGCGTAACGATAGCGCATATTTGCTGCGCTCGGCGGCAATATTGTGTCCCCGAGCAGCAATTGCGGATTAATCAAGCGGTATGGCAGGGTTCACAATAATATTTTTGATATGCATCCGATGCTGCATTGCAGCATAACCGTTTGCTTTTTGCAGCATCGCCCCGCCGATTTTTGCACTGCCTGTCCGCTGCCTTCGGCAGCCACTGCCCCGTTTCAAGTCCGCGGCGCTGATTGCTGCATTGCAGCAACCGGCGCCGCGGATGTGCGCGAGCTGGGCAAAAGTGTTGTATCGCCACCAAACCGTGGTGTAGATGGCATTGACACCCTAACAGGGGAATGGTCAGATGTGGGCGCTTGAAATGTGTTTGACCTAAAAATTTCAAACCTAACGATGGACCACACGCTTTTCGCGGCATGCGCAGATGATATCTGCTGTTTTTCTCAAGAAAAGCAAATATGCATACGCGCGATCGTGCTTTCTCAACCATGCAATCCTTTGGAGTCACAATGTACAAGAAAACAGCATTAGCACAAGCTGTCTCGCTCGCGCTGGCCGCACTGGCCATGGCGCAGCCTGTCATGGCGCAGGACGCCCCGGCGGCCCCGCTGCAGCGCGTCGAAATCACCGGTTCGAGCATCAAGCGCGCATCGGCTGAAACCGCTTCGCCTGTGCAAGTCATCTCGCGCGAAGACCTCGCCAAGTCCGGCAAAGGCACGGTCGCCGAATATCTGCAGACCCTGACCGCCGACGGCGCAGGTTCGCTGCCGACCAGCTTCGGCAACGGTTTTGCCGCCGGCTCGACGGCGATCTCGCTGCGCGGCCTGGGCGCCACCTCGACCCTGGTACTGCTCAACGGCCGCCGCATGGCGCCGTTCGCGCGTGCCGACGATGGCCAGAAGACCTTCACCGACATTTCGACCATTCCAATGGAAGCGGTCGAGCGCATCGAAGTGCTCAAGGACGGCGCCTCGTCGACCTACGGCGCGGACGCGATCGCCGGCGTGGTCAACATCATCCTGCGCAAGGACTTTACCGGCCTGGTCATGAAAATGACGCTCGGCCAGGCACTTAAGTACAACGATGCCGAACAGCAGAAAGCGTCGATCACCTGGGGCAAGGGCAACCTCGACACCGACGGCTACAACGTGCTGGTGAACGCCGAGCTGTACCGCAACAACGAGATGTTCAACAAGGACCGCTCCGACCGTGCGTGGATCGGCCACTCCGACCTGCGTCAGTGGGGCTATGCGCAGAACACCCAGTTTGCCTCCGGCGCCATCATCGCCAACAACAACGCCCAGAACAGCCCGACCGGCGCGATCCGCAACCCGGCCACGCTGGCCTACACCTCGCTGCCAGGCTGCGCGGCCCTGTCGGTGTCGTCGCCGCAAGACCCGAACGGCGGCTGCCTGTGGCACCAGGACCAGTTCCGCTCGATGCAGCCGCAGATCGACGGCGCCAACCTGTACACCCGCTTCACCAAGAACATCAATGCCGACATGCAGGTGTACGCCGAAGCGGGCTACTCCAAGCGCGACACGTCGTTTACGCTGACGCCGCCAGGCATCACCGGCGCGTTCGCCTTCCCGCCGACCGCCAAGTACCCAACCGGCGTGGTCAACTGGACCTCCGGCGCCGGCACCACCATGCAACTGGGCGCGACCCACCCGCAAAACCCGTACGGCGTGCCGGTACGCCTGAAGTACACGATGTTTGACCTCGGCCCGAGCGTGCGTTCGGTCGACAATGCGTTCAACCGCATCGTGCTCGGCATGAAGGGTTCGCACCTCGGCTGGGATTACGACACCGCCTACACCCACTCCGGTTCGCAGCTCGACCTGGCGTACGCCAACTCGCTCAACATGCAAGTGCTGTACGACGCCCTGAGCAACCCGGCCAGCCCGAACTTCCCGTTCTACGTCGGCGCGCAAGCGAACAAGAACACGGCAGCGCAGTACGCCGCGATCACCCGCACCGCGACGTCGCACTCGACGACCAGCATCGACATCGTCGACTTCAAGGCATCGCGCGAACTGATGCAATTGCAAGGCGGCGCGCTCGGCCTGGCAGTGGGCGCCGAGTATCGCAAGGAAAAACTGGACAACCCATCGTTGTCCGGCAGCACCGACGGTAGCATCAACTCGAACTATGTGGCCGCCAAAGGCGACGAAAACATCGGCGCCGTGTTTGTCGAAGTGGCCGCGCCAATCCTGAAGTCGGTCGAAGTGACGGGCGCGCTGCGTTACGATCACTACACCAGCTTCAAGTCGACCACCCCGAAACTGGGCGTGAAGTGGACCCCGGTGAGCACCTTCGCACTGCGCGGCACCTACTCGGAAGGCTTCCGTGCACCAGGTCCTGCCGAGTCGTCGACCACCTCGCAGTCGGCCGGCAGCGCCAGCGTCGCCGATCCGGTGCGTTGCCCGAACGGCAAAGCAGCCGCCGGTGCGTCGGCCTCCGATTGCGCCGCCAGCTTCGCCGGCGTCAAGATCGGTAACCCGAACCTGCAGCCGGAAACGTCGAAAGGCTTCACCCTCGGCCTGGTTTGGGATCCGCTCAAGGACACCAGCTTCTCGCTCGACGCCTGGCAGATCAAGCGTTCCAACGAGATCAACGTGACCAACCTGTCGGACTCCGTGTTGATGCCGGGCGTACTGCGCGCCGACAACAACCTGACCGGCGCGAACGGCGCGATCATCCCGAACAGCGGCAGCATCCTGATGGTGCAGTCGCCGTACCGCAACTCGACCTACACCAAGGTCAAGGGGCTGGACCTCGATCTCAAGCAGAAGCTGCGCCTGGGCGACTACGGCCGTGCAGTGCTGGGCATGACCTGGAGCCACATCGCGACCTGGCAGCGCGCCGATTCGCCGACCTCGATCGTCCAGTACGCCGGCACGCACGGCAACTGCGATACGTCGAACTGCATCGGTACGCCAAAAGACCGCATCAGCGCGACCGCATCGTGGGACAAGAACGATTGGAACGTGACGGCCACGGCGAACTACCGTTCGGACATCAAGAACACCTTCACCGCGTCCGACACCGTGTGCGCTTCGACCCTGGCCAACGGCAATCCAGCGCCGAACGCCAGCTGCACCCTGGCCTCGTTCACGACGGTCGACATGTCGGCACGTTACAACTACTCGAAGCAGCTGCAACTGTTCGCTTCGATTAACAACGTGTTCGACAAGATCGCCCCGCTCGATCCATTGACCTACGGTTCGATGAGCTACAACCCGCTCGACTACAGCGGCGCGATTGGCCGTTACCTGAAGATCGGCGCCCGTTACCAGTTCTAAGGACTGCCGACGGCTCGCTGAGCTGACATGAAAAGGGCGCTGAGAGATCAGCGCCCTTTTTTTTCGTCTGCAGACGACGACGGCGGTCTGCCGTCGAGCGCTGCCATGCTCGATATCAGCAATGAATGCCATCGATGAATCAATAATGTGGATTGCCCATTGATTGATAGCGTCCTCGCACTATATGCGACACTTAATTACTCATACGATTGCGCATGGCGCCCTGCGAGCCGATGGGTTCAGCGCCGGCCAATTGCGAAAGCAGTATGGCGATCGAATCGCTGGTAGGATGTGGGGAGATGGTCCGATGACAGTCGCCATGCATGCATCCAAAAAGCTGCAAAGTGAATACCGCGGGCCTTGAGATGGCAAACCCGGGAGGAGCGGCGGCAACGTGGTTCACGCTGTGGCTTGGCGCAAACGGCGCGCTCGACGATTCGGCAAAAGTCGTTCGCGGGGGTGCAAACACCGCCGAAAAATTTTCCAGCGGTAGCGGAGTGAAGACGCATGCGGACGGAACGCTTAGCGGAGTTTCTGTAAACTGTGCAAATCATAAGTCGATCAAGGAGCTTGCACAAAGGATTCCAAATCGTCACGTAGGCGCCACCACGGTCGGGAAGATTCGCAACGCGGGCGGCGATGTGATCCGCAAACCAAGCGCAAGTAATCCGGACCATTGCGAATTGCATGGAATCACAGCGAAGAAAGCAGAAGAGTTATTCACACCAACTCAGATAAATTGGAAATGAAAATGGACAATAAACTGACTGATGTCCAACTAGTGGCGATCCACGATCGCCTACGTCACGCGTCTCCGGGGCCATGGAAATCCTACATCGAGGGACGCGATCATACGAGCGGATCAAATTTCATCATGACGGGAACAGCAATGGCGCGCGGCCCGGATATCGAGTTGTCTGGCGCCACCGATGCCGATCAGGACTTTATCGCCGGCGCCCGACAGGACATTGCGGATCTGCTCGCAGAAATCGCTCGGCTGCGCACGCTCCTCAACGCCGACGAGCGCGCCACCGGCACGCCGGCGCGCTGAAGAACACGGCCGCACAGCCGCCCCTCACTCCTGGCGCAGGCGGCGCTGGCGCACCGCCGCGGCCAGGCCGTCGAGCACCGCCAGGCTCTGCTCCCAGTCGATGCAGCCGTCGGTGACCGAC
>JARXKM010000164.1 GCA_030272785.1 Pseudomonadota bacterium | reverse complement strand
CATCGACCATCTTGAGCACGTGATTCATCCCCGGAATGAGCACCAGCCTGGCGCGCGGCAGCGCCTGCTTGAGCGCCTCGGCCTCGCTCACGGCCACCTGGATGTCGGTGCTGCCCTGGGCGATCAGCACCGGCACGTCGAGCATGCCGATGCGCTGCGCCGGCACATACTTGAACCACGAGATCAGGTACGGCTGCACGCTCTCGCGATACAGCCCGGCCAGCTCTTTCGGCACGCCGGCGCTGACCTGGCCTTTTTCCAGCCCGACGAGGATCGCCTCGTTTTGCGCCGCCAGTTCCGGCGGCAGCTTGCCGGCGAGTTGGGTACGCAAGACATCGGAAGCGGCCCGCGCCACGCCGGCCAGCGAGACGTACGCGCTGGCGCCGGACCGCTTGGCGGCGAGCATGCCGATCAGCGAACCTTCGCTGTGGCCGATCACGATCACCGACGAAAAACGCGCGTCGCGGCGCAGCATGGCGACCCAGGCCGCGGCATCGTCGACGTAGGTATCGAAGCGCAAGGCGGCCTCGCTGGCGCCGGCCGGAAGGCTGGCGGCGATGCCGCGCTTGTCGTAGCGCACCGCCGCGAAGCCGGCCTCGCCGAGCGCCTGCGCCAGCAGCATCAGGCTGTTGTTGGCGCCGGGGAGCATGCGGCTGTTGCCGTTGCGGTCGGTCGGCCCGGAGCCGGCGATGATCAGCGCGACCGGCACCGGGCCCTTGGCGGCGGCCGGCATCACCAGGCTGCCGAGGATCTGCCCGGTGGGCGTGTCGAGCGCGATCGGCAGGTCGGCGATGGCGGGCGCCGCAGCCGCTGCAGCAGCCGAGGCGAACATGGCGAGCGCAATCGCGGCGAACAATAGGCGCAGGGTGTCAGGTTTCAAGGGTACCGTTCCTTTCGAGTCGTTTGTAGATCAACAGGGAATACGCCGCCGGGACAATCGGTCCGGCCAGCAGCAGCGCCAGGCACAGCGCGAGCGACAGGCCGGCCAGCACGCCGGCCAGCGACAGCAAGGCACACACCACCATCGACTTCGCCGCGAAGCGGTGGGTGGCGTACCACACCCGTTCACTGGCCAGCGTCCACGGCGTGCGGATGCCGATCCAGAAATTGCGCCTTACCTTGCCCATCACGTTGCCGAGCAGCGCCATGAAGATCGCCAGGCCGCCGAACAGGGCGCGGTTCATCGGCATGGCCGGCGAATACGCGCCCCACACCAGCACGCACTGGATGTAGCCGAGCATGGCGACGATGATCAGGCAGATCTGCCAGTAGGTCGCCGCGAAGGTGTCGACGCTAAAGCGCTTCGGCGACAGCGCCGGCAGCACCGTCCAGAGCAGCATGATGCCGACCATGATGGCGCTATGCAGGAACACGTAGCTGCGCGGACCGTAGCCGTCGATCTGCCCGCTGGCGTTCCAGTGCGTCGGAATGCGCGCCGGCAGCTGCGCGTACAGCGCCAGGGTCAGCGCCAGCGTCGCCATCACGACCGCGGCGCACAGCCATAAATAGCGGTTCTTCATATGCCTTCTCCTTTGCCGCCGCGCGTCAGCTCGAGCGCCCACGCCAGCACATCTTCGACCACCGTCGTATTGAGCGCGTACCAGATGGTCTGGCCGTCGCGCCGGCTGGTGACCAGGTCGGCCGCCTTGAGCACCGCGAAATGGTGCGACATGCTCGGCTTGGTCATGTCAAAGCGCTCGGCCAGTTCGCCAGCCGTCATTTCGTCCTTGCGCAGCATGCGCAGGATCTCGCGCCGGGTTGGATCGGCGATGGCCTTGAACGCGAGATTGATCGGGAGCTTAGTCAGGCTAGCCATTTCGAACTTCGTCTAATTAGATAACTGTCTAAATAGTATTCGAGGCGCGGTCGCTTGTCAAGCGCTACCGGAAGGTGCACATGCCGGCGACCTTGGATCTGGTGTCGATGTCGGGCGCGCGCAAGCGTTGCAGACCGCCCTCGCCAGTGCAATGGCGACATTCAAACGACAGCCTGCGGACAAGTTGTGCAACAATCGGATTTTGATCGACGCCGCCATCGCCATGCCCCCTACCGGTTACGCCAGACTGTTCTCCGCGCCGCTGACCGCATGCTTCATCGCGGCGCTCATGGTGGCAATCGGCGCCTATCTGTTCTACCGGGCCGGCAAGCGCAAGGCGCCGGCCGCCGCGCGCCTCTACTGGAGCCGGCTGGGATTGGTCGCCGAAGTGTGCGTCGCCGCCGGCCTGATCGGGCTGGCCGTGTTCGCGGGCGGCGCCAAGATCGGCGCCGATCATCAGCTCCTCGAGCAGCGCGCGGCCCTGTCACAGGCGAATGTCGACGAGCGTGTGCGGCTGGTCTTGCTGCGCAACTGCGCGCCGGCCGAGCGCCGCGGCGCAGCGCCATACAGCCCTGCGGTGGCCACCAACGACCTGTGCGCGACCGTGCGTGCGCTGGCCGCCGGCAGCGCGCAGGCGGTGGACTGGGAAGCGGCCGAACTATCGCTGCGCGACTTCGGCGCGCGCTATCCGGGCTGCATCTCGAACGTGTTCACCCGCCATTCGGACTGCGAGGAGCTGGTCGCCACGGCGACCCGGCTGGCCGGCGACATCGGCGCCGCGCAGGCCGACCAGCGCGCCGCGCGCAGCGACGAAGCGATGACGATGCTGTTCGAAGCGTCGAGCGGATGGTCATTGCTGCTGCTGGCGATGCTGGTTGCGGCGTTCGGCGTGGCGATCAAGTGCGCGCGCGCGGCGGCGCAGCTGTTCGCGCCGGCCCAATCAAGCGGACAATCAGGCGGACAATAAGGCGGCCAGCCGCGGCAGCGCGGCCAGCGCATTCTGGCGCGTCGCCGTCGCCACCTGCGCCGGCGTCATCGCGCGCATCACGGCGAGCGCGGCGCCGATGGCCGGCAGCTGCTCCGGGCTGTTGCGCGCCGGGTGGAGCCACGCCGGCGAGATGTCGGGCGCATCGGTCTCGAGCACGATCGCCTCGATCGGCAGCGTGCCGGCGAGGCGCCGGATCTGCAGCGCGCGCGTAAACGTCATCGCGCCGCCGAAGCCGAGCTTGAAACCGAGGTCGATATACGTCTGCGCCTGCTGGAAACTGCCGTTGAACGCATGCGCGATGCCGCCGGCGGGCCGGATCTGGCGCACGTGCTTGAGCACCTGGTCCTGCGAGCGGCGCACGTGCAGCAGCACCGGCAGCGCGAAATCGCGCGCGATGCGCAGCTGCTCGCGCAGAAAATAATCCTGCTTCTCGCGCATCGCCGGCGCGCACAGCATCGGAATGAAGAAGTCGAGGCCGATCTCGCCGATCGCCACGAAGCGCGGGTCGGCCAGCGCCGCCTCGGCCCGCGCGCGCAAGGCGGCCAGGTCGGCTTCGGTCGCCGTCGGCACGCAGATCGGATGAATGCCGAGCGCGTAGCTGGCATTCGGCGCGGCCGCCGCCAGCTGCGCGACGACGTCGAAGTTATCGCGCTCGACCGCCGGAATGACGATCATCGACACGCCGGCCTGGCCTGCCCGTGCGGCCACCGCCAGCGACTCGGCGCCGAATTCATGCGCGTCGAGGTGGCAGTGGGTGTCGATCCACATGGACTAGGCCTCGGCCGGCTGCAGGCCGTGTTCGGTCAGGCGCAGCACGCGGTCGCAGCGGCGCGCCAGCTCGATGTCGTGGGTGACGATGACGAAGGCGGTGCCGAGCGTTTTCGACAGCTCCAGCATCAGCTCGAAGATCGACTGCGCGGTGGCGTGATCGAGGTTGCCGGTCGGCTCGTCGGCCAGCACGCAGGCCGGCTGCGTGACCAGCGCGCGCGCCAGGGCGACGCGCTGGCGTTCGCCGCCCGACAGTTCACCGGGGACGTGGATTACGCGCCTGGCCAGGCCGACCCGTTCGAGGATCGCCCGCGCCTTGGCCAGCGCGGACGCGCGCTGCTCGCGCCGGATCAGCAGCGGCATCGCCACGTTGTCGAGCGCCGAGAACTCCGGCAGCAGGTGGTGGAACTGGTAGACGAAGCCGAGCGCGGCGTTGCGCAGGTCGCCGCGGCGCGTCTCCGACAAGGTGGCGAAATCCTCGCCGCGCAAGCTCACCGAGCCGGTGCTGGGCGTATCGAGCCCGCCGAGCAGGTGCAGCAGGGTCGACTTGCCGGAGCCGGAGGCGCCGACGATGGCGACCCGCTCGCCGGGATAGATGCTGAAGTCGACGTTGTTGAGCACCTTGACCGAGTACGATCCCTGGGTGAAGGTCTTGCCCAGGCCGACGCACGTCAGCACCGCCAGGTGGGGATTGTCATTCATAGCGCAGCGCCTCCGCAGGTTTGACGCGCGACGCCGCGTAGCTCGGATACAGCGTCGCCAGGAAGGCCAGGCCGACCGCCACGCCGGCGATCCCGAACACGTCGGGCCAGCGCAGGTCGGACGGCAAGGTGCTGATGAAATAGATATCCTTCGACAGGAACTGGATCCCCAGCGCCCTTTCGATCAACGGAATGATCACATCGATGTTGAGCGCCAGCAGAACACCGGCCGCGACGCCGGCGACGGTGCCGATGATGCCGATCAGCGCACCCTGGATCATGAAGATCTTCATGATCGAGCGCGGCGACGAACCAAGGGTGCGCAGGATCGCGATGTCGGCCTGCTTGTCGGTGACGGTCATGGCCAGGGTGGCGACCAGGTTGAACGCGGCCACCGCGATGATCAGCACCAGAATAATGAACATCATTTTCTTCTGGCTCTGCACGGCGGCAAACCAGGTCGGGTTGTTCTTCGACCAGTCGCGAAATTGCAGTTCGCCCGGCACGCTGCGGCTCAGTTCCTGCGCCACGCGCGGCGCATCGTGCAGGTCGGCGAGCCGCAGGCGCAGGCCGGACGGGGCGTCGAGGCCGACGATCGACTCGGCGTCGGCCATATGCACGAAGGCCAGGCCCGAGTCGTATTCGAAGTGGCCGGCCTCGAAGATGGCGGCCACCGTCAAGTGCAGCATGCGCGGCGCCAGGCCCGCGCTGCCCTGCCCCGGCGCCACCGCCAAGGTCACCTTGTCGCCCACCTTGACGCCGAGCGAGCGCGCCAGCTCGATGCCGAGCACGATATTGAATTCGCCCGCGCGCAGGGCATTGAAACCGCCCTGCTTGACGTTCTTCGGCACATCCGACACCTTCGATTCCTCCTCCGGCAGCACGCCGCGCAGCACGGCCGGCTTCATCACGCCATCGTTCATCAGCATGCCCTGGGTCTCGACGAACGGCGCCGCGCCCTTGACCGCGGGGTTCCTGAACGCTTCGCGCATCACGTCCTGCCAGTTGGGCATGGCTCCGCGCGCATCGTAGATCTCGATATGCGCCACCACCGACAGCATGCGGTCGGTGACTTCCTTCTGGAAGCCGTTCATCACCGAGAGCACGACGATCAGCGCGGCCACGCCGAGCGCGATGCCCGACACCGAAATGAGCGAGATGAACGAGATGAAGCTGTTGCGCGCGCTGCGCTTGCCGGCGCGCGTGTAGCGGATGCCGACCGCCCATTCGTAAGGCAGTTTGTCGATCAAGCTCATGTGGTGGCGCCGCTGGTCAACCGGGTCGGTACGGCTTCGGCGCCGTGCAGCCCGTGCTCGGTCAGGCGCAGCGCGCGGTCGCAGCGGCGCGCCAGTTCGATGTCGTGGGTGACGATCACAAACGCCGTGCCCAGGGTGCCGGACAGGTCCAGCATCAGGGCGAAGATCTGCTGCGCGGTGGCCTGGTCGAGGTTGCCGGTGGGCTCGTCGGCCAGCACGCAGGCCGGCTCGGTGACCAGCGCCCGCGCCAGTGCCACGCGCTGGCGTTCGCCGCCGGACAATTCGCCCGGCACGTGGATCGCCCGCCTGGACAGGCCGACGCGCTCGAGGATGGCGGCCGCCTTCTCCAGCGCCGTGGCGCGCTTCTCGCGCCGGATCAGCAGCGGCATGGCGACGTTGTCGAGCGCGGAAAACTCCGGCAGCAGGTGGTGGAACTGGTAGACGAAGCCGAGCGAGGCGTTGCGCAGGTCGCCGCGCGCGCGCTCCGACAGGGTGGCGAAATCGCGGCCCTGCAGGGTGACCGAACCGGTGGTGGGCGTATCGAGCCCGCCCAGCAGGTGCAGCAAGGTCGATTTACCGGAGCCGGATGCGCCGACGATGGCCACGTGCTCGGCGCGGCGGACGCTGAAGTCGACGTCGCTGAGCACCTTCACCTGGTAGCTGCCCTGGACGAAGGTCTTGCCCAGTCCGCGGCAGGCCAGCACAGTGTCTTGGACCGGATTATTCATAACGCAATGCCTCCGCCGGCTTGACGCGCGAAGCGGCGAAGCTTGGATAAATCGTCGCCAAAAACGCCATCAGCACGGCGATGCCGCCGATGCCGAAGACGTCGGGCCAGCGCAAATCGGACGGCAAGGCGCTGACCTGGTAGATATCGCTCGGCATGACCTGGGTGCCGAAAAGGTGTTCGAAAAACGGCACGATGACGTCGATGTTCAGCGCCACCACCACCCCCAGGCCGACGCCGGCGAGCGTGCCGAGGATGCCGATCACCGCGCCCTGGATCATGAAGATCTTCATGATCGAACGCGGCGACGAGCCGAGCGTGCGCAAAATGGCGATGTCGGCCTGCTTGTCGGTCACCGTCATCACCAGCGTCGAGACCAGGTTGAAGGCGGCGACCGTGATAATCAGCGCCATCACGATCAGCATCATCTTTTTTTCGGTTTGCACCGCGGCGAACCAGGTCTTGTTCTGCTTCGACCAGTCGCGCACTTCCAGGTGGCCGGGCAGGCTTGCCTGCAGCTGCTGCGCCACCTCGATCGCCTGGTGCATGTCGGCGATGCGCAGGCGGATGCCGGACGGCGCGTCGAGCCGCTCCATCTTCTGCGCGTCTTCCATGTGCACGAAGGCCATGCCGTTGTCGAATTCGTAGTGGCCCGCTTCGAACACGCCGACCAGGGTGAACGAGCGCATGCGCGGCACCATGCCGGCCGGCGTGATCTGCGCCTGGGCCAGCGCCATGGTCACCTTGTCGCCGATGTGCAGGCCCAGCGAACGGGCCAGCGCATAGCCCATCACGATATTGAATTCGCCTGGACGCAACGCCGCCAGGCTGCCGTGGGTGACGGTGCTGGCGACGTCGGACACTTTCGGTTCCTCCGCCGGCAGCACGCCGCGGATCACGGCCGGGCGCATGGCGCCGTCGCGCAGCAGCATGCCCTGGGTCTGCACGAACGGCGCGGCCCCCTTCACCGCCGGATTGCTGAACGAGTCCTGCATCACCGCGCGCCAGTTTTCCATGCCGCCGCGCGGGTCGATCACTTCGATATGCGCCAGCACCGACAGCATGCGGTCGGTGACATCCTTGCGAAAGCCGTTCATCACCGACAACACGACGATCAGCGCGGCCACGCCGAGGCCGATGCCGGCCACCGAGATCAGCGAAATGAACGAGATGAAGCTGTTGCGGCCACTACGCCGGCCGGCGCGCGTGTAGCGCAGGCCGACCAGCCATTCGTACGGCATTTTCTGGATGATGCTCATGTGCTCCGGCGGGAAATTCGTGTGAGGACGAAGTGTGCCATACAAAGCCGGTCCGAGACAGCGGTTGACACAATTGAATCATCATCAGGCAAGTGCGGCAAACTCCTCGTCGCCTGCCAGATGCCATACAATGCCGGATGACCGAAATTACGCTCGTCCTGCCGTTCGCCCTGCCGCCCCCCGAACTTGCCCCCGACCTGGTGCGCGCGCTGAACACGCAGGGCCTGGCGGCGCTGCTCTCGCGCAGCGCGTCGCTGCGCACCAGCGCGGCCGATCCGGGCGCGCGCGCGCTGCCGCACGAACTGTGGCTCGGCTGCGTGCTGGGCCTGTCGGACGGCCGCACGCTGCCCTTTGCCGCGGCGGCGATGCGCGGCTACGGGCTCGATCCGGCCGGCGGCACCTGGTTCATCGTCAACCCGGCGCACATCGAGATCGCCCGCAGCCACCTGCTGATGGCCGACGCGCGCCGCCTCGGGCTGCTCGAATCGCATGCGCGCGCGCTGTTCGACAGCGCCAAGCCGTATTTCGACGAGACCGGCAACACGCTGTTGTATGGCGACGCCCACACCTGGTTCATGCGCGCCGACGGCTGGGCCGCGCTCGACACCGCCTCGCCCGACGCCGCCACCGGCATGAACCTGACCGACTGGCTGCCGCTGGGCGAGCGCGCCAGTGACTACCGCAAGCTGCAAAACGAAGTGCAGATGCTGTGGCACCAGCACCCGGCCAACGTCGAACGCGAGTCGCGCGGCTTCGGCGCCATCAATTCGTTCTGGCCGTGGGGCGCCGCCACTGCCGCCGATGCCGTCGCGCCGGCGGCGCTGCTGGCCTGCGCCGAGGCGCCGCCCTGGCTGGCCGCCATCGCCACGCGCCACGGCGCCAGCTTCGCCCAGCTGCTCGCCGAGCCGGGCACCGACGTGCTGTTTTGCGACGGCAGCCTGGCCGAGACGGCGCTCGCCGCCGACTGGGCCGGCTGGCTCGCGCACATGCAGCGGCTCGAGCAGGACGTCTTCGCGCCGCTGCTGCGCGCGCTGGCCGGCGGCCGGTTCGCCCACGTGCGGCTGGTGCTCAGCCACCGCAACGCCCTCACCGAAGTGACCACCACTGCGCTGGCGCAACGCAAATTCTGGCGCCGCCACACCCTCGACCGATTGCTGCCATGACCCGCATAGCCACCCGCCCCTGCTCGTTCCACACGTCCGAAATGCTGCGCCAGGACGGCGTGCACCCGGTGCTGGCGCGCCTGTACGCCTCGCGCGGGCTGACCGACGCGCGCGAGCTGTCGAGCGAGCTCGGAGCGCTGATGGCGCCGGGCGGGCTGCTGCACATCGACGTGGCGGCGGTGTTCCTGGCCGACGCCATCGCCGCCGGCAAAAAGATGGTCATCGTCGCCGACTACGATTGCGACGGCGCCACCGCCTGCGCGACCGCGATGCGCGGGCTGCGCGCGATGGGCGCCACGGTCGACTACATCGTGCCGAACCGCTTCGAATACGGCTACGGCCTGACGCCCGAGATTGTCGCCCTGACGGCGCGCGAAAAGGCGCCCGACATCATCATCACGGTCGACAACGGCATCGCCAGCATCGACGGCGTGCTCGAAGCGAACCGGCGCGGCATTGAAGTGGTGGTGACCGACCACCACCTGCCGGCCGACACGCTGCCGGCGGCGCGCGTGATCGTCAACCCGAACCAGCCCGAATGCGGCTTCCCCAGCAAGCATCTGGCCGGCGTCGGCGTGGTGTTCTACGTGCTGCTCGCGCTGCGCGCCGAGATGCGCCGGCGCGGCATCTTCGACGCCCAGAGCCAGCCCAAGCTCGACAGCCTGCTCGACCTGGTCGCGCTGGGCACGGTGGCCGACGTGGTGCGGCTCGACCCGAACAACCGCATCCTGGTCGCGCAGGGCATCAAGCGCATGCGCGCCGGACGCATGCATGCCGGCGTGGCGGCGCTGTTCCGCGTGGCCGGGCGCGAATCGCGCAGCGCGTCGCCGTTCGACCTCGGTTTTGCGCTCGGACCGCGCCTGAACGCGGCCGGCCGGCTCGACGACATGTCGCTCGGGATCGAATGCCTGGTCACCGATGACGAAGGGCGCGCCTGGGCGATCGCCCAGCAGCTCAACGAGATCAACCTGCGGCGGCGCGAGATCGAAGCGGAGATGCAAGACGCCGCGCTGCTGCACCTGGACGATTACCAGCCGGCCGCCAGCAGCACCATCAGCGTGTTCGACGCCGGCTGGCACCAGGGCGTGATCGGCATTGTCGCCTCGCGCCTGAAGGAGAAATTCTTCCGGCCGACGATTACCTTCGCGCCCGGCGCCGACGGCTGGATCAAAGGCTCGGGGCGTTCGATCCCCGGCTTCCATCTGCGCGACGCGCTCGACCTGGTATCGAAGCGCGCGCCGAGCCTGATCGACAAGTTCGGCGGACACGCGATGGCGGCCGGGCTGACCATCCGCGCCGACGCCTTCGACGCCTTTTCATCCGCCTTCGAAGAGGTCGGGCGGGCCTGGCTGAGCGCCGCGCAGCTCGAGCGCGTGATCGAGACCGACGGCCCGCTCGAAGACGCCTACTACACCACCCAGTTCATCGACCTGGTCGACGGACAAGTCTGGGGGCAGGGCTTCGCGCCACCGGTATTTTGCGACGAATTCCGGGTAATCAGCCAGCGCATTCTCAAGGAGCGGCACCTCAAATTGCTACTTGAGCGCAACGGCCAGCGTTACGACGCGATCTGGTTTGGCCACACCGCCTCGCTCGGCGAGCGTGCGCGCGTCGCCTTCCGGCTCGACGCCAACGAATACAACGGCGTCACCAAAGTGCAACTGATGGTCGAGCACGCCGAAGCAGCCTGATCTGCCGCACTGCTGGGGTCACGCACTGCTGGGGTCAGGTCTGACAATCGGACATTTTTCTGGGGTCAGGTCTGACAATCGG
>JARXKM010000163.1:6824-10452 GCA_030272785.1 Pseudomonadota bacterium | reverse complement strand
GAACCCTCGTCGTAAGCTTGGAAGGCTTCTGCTCTACCATTGAGCTACACCCGCGAGGTATCGTTCACTTTATCTTCACTTACTTGCTACTACCCAGTTTTCCTTGAAAAAACTTGGTGGAGGGGGCTGGATTCGAACCAGCGTACTCATAGAGAACAGATTTACAGTCTGTCGCCTTTAACCACTCGGCCACCCCTCCGCGAGGAACCGCAGAGTATGAAGCAAGCACCAAACAGTGTCAACACTATTTGCGGGATGTTTTCCGCGGAATCGACGACAAGCTTGCTTCGGGGCGTGATTGTAACCGCACATGCGGCACTCGCGCAAGGGGCCGCGACACAAGCGTCGATTCGTCCTAAAATGGGGGGAGCGGCCGGCGCTGCCCGCCGTCCGCTCGATGTGGCTTTGCAGCCACATGGTCAGCGCGAGGTACCCGATTGCATCCCCCTACCGCATTGCGGCGCAAGCTCTGGTCAGCCAACCTGTGGCTGGCGCTGGCCTGCGTCGGCGCCGGCTGGCTGGGGCAATTGCTGGCGGCGCGCCCGGGCGAAGCGCCGCCGCTGTCGCTGGCGGCGGGCATCGCCATCGCCGCGCTGTACAGCCGCGGCTGGGTGCTGCTGCCGGGGCTGCCCATCGGCAGCGCGCTGCCGGTGCTGCTGCCGGCAGCACTGCCGGCGGCGCTGCTGCCCGCGCTGCCGGTGCCGGCCGCCGCGCAGGCCGGCCTGGCCGGGCTGCTGCTGGCGGCGGCGGCGGTGTTCCAGGCGATGGTCGGCGCGGCGCTGCTGCGGCGCTGGGTCGACCCGGCCATCGCGTCGGGGCGCGCGGTGCTCGGCTTTGTACTGCTGACCCCGCTCATCTGCCTGATCCGCCCCACCCTGTCGGTCGGCGTGCTGCACGCGCTGGGCGGCGATGCGGCCGCGCTGTCGGTGACCTGGCTCAATGGCTGGATCGGCGACGCCGTCGGCGTGCTGCTGGCCGCCCCGCTGTGCTGGGTGGCGATCGGCCGCCCGCGCGCCGTGTGGCGCCCGCGCCGGCTGCTGCTGGCGGTGCCGCTGGTGGTCGTCGCCGGCGTGTTCATCGCCATCTACCAGCAGGCGCTGGTGTGGGAACACGCGCAGCAGCTGCAGACGTTCCGCATGAAAGCGCAGGAGGTCGGCCAGATGCTGCAGGCGGCCCTGCGCGAACACGAAAGCTTCATCGGCGGGGTGGCCCGCGCGATCGACGAGCCGGGCGTGGCGCGCCTGCGCGCCGGCCCCGCCCATGCGCTCACGCCGGACAATTTCTACGACATCGCGCGCGCCTACCTGCACCAGCGCCCGGAGCTGCTGGCGATGGCGTGGCTGCCGCGCGTCACCGACGCCGAGCGCGCCGGGCTCGAAACGTGGGCCAGCGCCTATTACCGGCGCCGTTACGCGCTGCTCGACATCGACGCCGGCGGCGGCTCCCTGTCGGCCGCGCGGCGCGCCGAGTACTACCCGATCCTGCTGATCGAGCCGGACAGCGCCGAACTGCTGCTGGGGAACGATTTCAGCTCGCCGGCCGGCCGCGCCGCGCTGGCCGAGGCACTGCGCAGCGGCACGCCGGCGGCCAGCGCGCCGCTGCGCCTGCGCCAGACCGGCACGCCCGGCATCCACCTGCTGCAGCGGGTGCGCGGCACGCGCGTGGGCGGGCCGCCGGCCGGCGTGCTCGACCTGGCGCTGCGGGTCGACACCTACCTCGGGCGCGCCATCGCGCAATCGGGCTTCGCCCACTTCCAGGTCGCATTCGCCGACACCAGCGACGCCGCCGCGCCGGTCACGCTGCTCGACAGCATCGCGCCGGCGGCCGACCCGGCCGCGGCCGAATACGGCGAGCAGCTCACGTTCGGCGGGCGCCGTTACCAGCTGCGGCTGGCGCCGGTGCCGGCCTACCTGCGCGCGCAGCCGAGCTGGCAGAGCTGGAGCGTGCTGACCGGCGGGCTGCTGCTGACGGCGCTGATGGGCGCGCTGATGCTGGTCATCAGCGGCGAGCGCACCCAGATCCAGGCCCAGGTCGACGACGCCACCGCCCGCCTGCGCGAGCGCGAGGCGCGCCTGCAGGCGATCCTCGACAACGCCGCCGACGCCATCGTCACGGTCGACCAGCGCGGCACGGTGCTGTCGGCCAACGGCGCCGCCGGCGCGCTGTTCGTCTATCCGCCCGAGCAGCTGCGCGGGCTGCGCCTGGCCGAGCTGGTCGCGCTGCCCGAGGGCGAGGGCGACAGCGGCGCCGCGCTGGCGCGCATGGCGCACAGCGGCGCCGGTGCGCGCGAACTGAGCGGCACCACCAGCGCCGGCACCGGCTTCCCGCTGTCGATCTCGACGAGCGAGGTGGCGCTGCGCCACGAGCGCCTTTTCGTCTGCATCATCCACGACCTGACCGAGCAGCGGCGCGCCCAGCAGCACATCTACCAGCTGGCCCACCACGACGCGCTGACCGGGCTGGAAAACCGCTTCGCGCTGAACCTGCACCTCGAGCAGCTGCTGGCGCAGGCGCGCCGCGCCGGCCACAGCGTGGCGCTGCTGTTCCTCGATCTCGACCACTTCAAGAAGATCAACGACACCCACGGCCACCAGACCGGCGACCTGCTGCTCGTCGAGGTGGCGCAGCGCCTCAAGGACCTGCTGCGCGACGTCGACATCATCGCGCGGCTGGGCGGCGACGAATTCATCGTCGCCATGACCGGCCAGCTGTCGCCCGACCTGGTGCGCGCGGTGGCGCTGCGCATCGTGCAGTCGCTGGCGGCGCCGTACTGCTGCGACGGCAAGGAGATGCACAGCGGCTCGAGCGTGGGGATCGCCATGTTCCCCGCCGACGCCGCCAACGCCGCCGGGCTGATGCGCCACGCCGACACCGCCATGTACGTCGCCAAGAGCCAGGGGCGCGGCAATTTCCAGTTCTATTCGCCGGCCATGAACGCCGCCACCCACGAGCGCCTGATGATGGAAAACCGCATCTGGCGCGCGCTCGGCCAGCAGCAGTTCGAGCTGCACCTGCAGCCCCAGGTGCAGCTCGACAGCGGGCGGGTGGTCGGCGCCGAGGCGCTGCTGCGCTGGCACCATCCGCAGCTGGGCATGATCGAGCCGGCGCGGGTGATCCCGATCGCCGAGGAATCGGGCCAGATCCTGGCGCTGGGCGACTGGGTGCTGGTGCGGGCGATCGAACTGATGGCCGAGTGGCAGCGCGACGGCATGGGCGCGCTGCGGATGGCGGTGAACCTGTCGGCGCGCCAGTGCCACGGCCGCGAACTGCTGCCGCGGCTGGACGCGCTGCTGGCCGACGCCGGCGTCGACCCGGCCAGGCTGGAGCTCGAGATCACCGAATCGGCGGCGATGCACGACCCGGAACACACCCGCTACCTGCTGCGCCAGCTGCGCGAGCGCGGCATCAACGTCGCCATCGACGATTTCGGCACCGGCTACTCGTCGCTGTCGTACCTGAAGCTGTTCGCCATCGACCGCATCAAGATCGACCGCGGCTTCGTCACCGACATCGAGACCGATCCGAACGACGCGGCGATCGTCACCGCCACCATCGGCATGGCCCACGCGATGGGGCTGACGGTGCTGGCCGAGGGGGTCGAGACGGCGGCCCAGCGCAACTTCCTGCG
>JARXKM010000163.1:0-6724 GCA_030272785.1 Pseudomonadota bacterium | reverse complement strand
CAGCACCTGGCCCTTGAGCGCCTTGATCAGCGACGTCTCGTCGGGCGGCACGCCTTCCGGCGCCGGGTCGACGCGGTCGGCGTAGAACAGCCCGAGCTGCGCCTTGCCCACCACCAGCGGCAGCACGATGAAGCTGCGCGCGTCCGGCAGCAGCTGGCGGTGCCAGCCCGGCAGCAAGTCGCGGATCTTGGCGCTGCCGGCGTCGGCGATCATCAGGTCGGCGTCGTTTTCCATCGCCAGGTGGAACAGGTCGCGCGAGGACGCGACCGGGAACGCGAAGCCGGCCTGGCGGCGCTGGTGATCCTCGCCGAACGCCACGCGGGCGCGGTACTGGCCGCTGCGCGCGTCCTTCAGGCACACGGTGGCGAAGCGAAAGCCCATGCTGCGGTACAGCGTCTCGAGCACCGCCAGGATCACGTCGTTGAGCTTGGCCTCGCCGGAGGCGCGCATCTGCGTCACGTCCTGCACGCCGGCGAGCAGCTGTTCGCGCGCGTTGTGCGGCTTGCCGCTCGGGTGGACGCGGTCGTCGGCCGCCTCGCCCGCATCCATGGTCGCCAGCAGCAGCACGTTGGGCAGGCCGTCGCCCTCGGCGACCGGCGCCTCGGTGCGCGGCTGCGGCGCCAGGTTCATGCTCTGCAACAGCCCGTTCATGTGCGTCTGCACGGTGGCGAACAGGTCTTCGATGCGGTCGGCGTCAAGGTTCAGCGCGACCCCGTAGCGGCCCAGCAGCGCGCGCGCGTCGGCGCTGGCGGCCGGCGTCGCCGAGCGCGCCAGCAGCTTGGCCACCTCGGTGCTGAACGAGGCGACCTGGCGCATCCACTCGCCGCGGCTGGCGGCCAGTTTCTGCACGCCGGGCGCCAGCGGCGCCAGCGCGCGCACCAGCACTTCGGGGATCTTCCACTCGGTCATCACCGCCTCGGCCAGCGCATCGTAGCTGCAGCCGAGGATCATCTGCGAGGCCTGTCCCGCGCTATGCCGGCCGCCGGCGGTGAGCGCGCCGATTTCGCGGTAGCGCGCGTGCTCGTACGAGGCGACCAGCAGCGGCCCCAGGTTCTTGAACAGCGCCGCGATGGCGGCTTCCTCGGCGCCCTGGTAGGCGCTGCTGCGCGCCAGTTCGCGCCCGACCAGGCTGGCGCACAGCGCGTTTTCCAGCTCGACCCGCACGCTGTGCGCGTGCTCGCTGTTCGACAGCGCGTCGACCAGCAGCATCGCCAGCGCGGTGGTCTTGACGTTGTCGAAGCCGAGCAGCGAGATGGCGCGCGAGATGGTCGTCACCGAGGTGCCCGACGCGGTGCGGTAGGTGGCGGTGTTCGACAGGCGCAGGATGCGCTGGGTCAGGCCGACGTCGGAGAGCACGTAGTAGGCCAGGTCGTGGGTGCCCTGGTCGTCCGACGAGGCCATCTGCACCACCCGCGCCACCGAGGTGCCGAGGGCGAACATGTTGTCGTCGCCGCATACTTTGTGCATCAGCGCGGCACGCACGCGGCGCGTCTCGCCGGCGGGGCCATGCTGGGTCGGTTCGGCTGCCATCGGTAGGGTCGTCTCTTGTCTTGTTTGAGCGGGGCGCGTCAGGTCTTGCGGCGCGCGCCCTTGTCGTAGCGTTTCAGGATCTGCTGATGCAGGCCGGCCAGCGCCGGCAGTTTCGGGTTGACCGGGTCGAGCCGGCGCACCGCGTCGATCAGCACGATCGCCTGCTGGCCCATGCGGTCTTCCCAGCCGGTGTTCTCGAGGCACTTGAGCACCGCGACGGCGGCATTGAAGGCGACCTGCGGATTGTCCGGCAGGCGCGCCACCGCCTCGGTCATCAGGGTCACCGCGCCGTGGAAGTCGCCGTCCTTGGCGCGCGCGGCGCCGGCGCCGACCAGGTCGATCACCTGCTGGCGGCTCTGCTGGGCGATGCTGTGGGCCAGCTCGGTGCGCCCGGCCTTCTCGAACACCCCCATCGCCTTCGCCATCGCCGCGCCGTTGGACGCGTTCTGCATCACCTCGCGCATGACGTCGGCGGCGCCGTCCTCCATGTTGTTGCTCAGGCAGTTGCGCGCCAGTTCCATCTTCATGTCGGCCGACAGCCCGAGCGACTCCTTGGCGCCGCTCAGCGCCGCCGTCAGCGACTCGTTCAGGCGTACCTCGTTGCCGGTGTATTCGTGCACCATGGCCGACGAAATGGCGCTGCACACGGCGGTGTTCTTCTGCCCGCCCATCGACTTGTCGAGGTCGCGGATGACCGCCGCCGCCTGCACCGGGTCGCCCTTGCGCACCAGGGTCTGGACCAGCTTGACGTGATCTTCAGGGTCGCGGAACTCCGAGTACTTGGCCTTGCTGACGACCTGCTTGAGGACTTTCTCGGCGGTGTCGGTGTCGCCCGTCTCGAGCGCCAGCTCGCCCAGCTTGCGCAGGCGCCGCACCGCGTGCGGCGACACCGCCACCGCCTCGGCCAGCACCGCCTGCGACTTTTCCATCTGGCCGACCGCGGCGTGCGTCTTGGCCAGCCAGTCGTAGGCGTCGACGAATTTCTTGTTGCTGTCGACCAGCGTCTCGAGCATGTCCTGCGCCTCGAAGTAGCGCTCGCGCATGAACAGCGTCTTGGCCAGTCCCAGCCTGGCCCAGGCGATCGCCTTCGAGTCGAACAGCATCTGGTAGATCGGCTCGGCCTCGGCCGGCTCGCCGAGGAACATGTGCAGCTCGGCGCGCAGGCGCAGGAAATCGATGGCGTAGCGCGGGTGCGCCTTGAAGCCCTCGATGCAGGCGGCGATCGCGTCGCGCTGGTTGCCCACTTCCATGAACTGATACACCGGCATGAACACGTTGCGGCGCTGCAGCGCGCGGGCGATGCGCTCGAGCAGGAGGTCGGCGGTAAACGGCTTGAGGATGTAGTCGGTCGGCGCCAGTTCAGCCGCACTGATCACCTTGGTGTAGGCGCCCTCGGCGGTGACCATGAAGAACATCGTCGACAGGCTGATCAGCTTGTGGTGGCGCAGGTCCTCGAGCAGTTGCTGGCCGTCCTGGCCGCCTTCGAGGTCGTACTCGCACAGCACCAGGTCGAAGCTTTTCAGGGTCAGGTGGCGCACCGCGTTGTTGGAACTGCCGGCGTGATCGATCTTGGTCAGCCCGCACAGGGTCAGCATGCTGTGGATATTCTGGCGCATGCCGGCATGCGGCTCGATAATCAGCGCGGAGAGTCCGTCTAGTTCATTCATGTGTTGTCTTTCCAGTCATGCCGTCCGGCGCCTGTGGCGCCGTGCGCAGGCGTCGCAGGCGCGCCCTATGCGAAGAGTATATAACGGCAGCGCCGGCGTATAAATTAAATCGGTCCCTGGCCGCCCTCCTCGACCACTTCCAGCAACGCCGCCACGACGTCCGGATCGAACTCGCTGCCGCTGTGCCGGCGCAGGTAGTCGAGCGCCGCGGCGCGCGGCCAGGCCGGCTGGTAGGCGCGCGCATGCAGCAGCGCGTCGAACACGTCGGCGGCGGCGACGATGCGCGCCGCCAGCGGAATCGCCCGGCCGGCCAAGCCGTTCGGGTAGCCGGCGCCGTCGTAGCGCTCGTGGTGGCCGCCGGCGATCTGGGCGCCGAAGGTCAGGTAGCTGACGCCGCCGACCGCGCCGGCGGCGCGCTCGAGCACCGCCTGGCCGATCGCCGCATGGCGCTGCATGGCGCGGCGCTGTTCGTCCGTCAGGCTGACCGGCTGCTCGGCCAGATCGAACGCGGCCAGCATGCCGATGTCGTGCAGCATGCTCGCCAGCCCGATCAGCCCCACCAGCTGGGCGCTCAGTTGCGGGTCGGCCACCGCGTTGCGCTGCATGCGCTGCGCCACCCGGGCCGACAGGTCGCGCACCCGGCACACGTGCGCCAGCGCGCCCGGATTGCGGTATTCGGCCACCTCGGCGAGCACCGCCACGGTCGCCTCCTGGGTCGTGCGCAACCGCTCGAACAGGTACTGGTTGTCGAACGCGGCGGCGATGCGCTGGCAGTACAGCTCGAGCAGGTCGCGCTGCACCGGCGCGATCGGCAGCGGCGGGCTGACCGCGATGCACAGGCGCTGCTGCTGCTGG
This sequence comes from Pseudomonadota bacterium, assembly GCA_030272785.1. GTDB lineage: Bacteria > Pseudomonadota > Gammaproteobacteria > Burkholderiales > Burkholderiaceae_D > JAFCUW01. The sequence continues at coordinate 2,672 of JARXKM010000163.1, read as the reverse complement.
GTGTGGATCAGGAACACGGTGGCGTCCTGCTCGAACTGGCTGGCCTGCTCGACCAGCGCGCGCGCGAAGGTGCACAGCAGCGGATGGCTGGACGGCAGCTGCGCCTGCTCGGCCAGCGCGGCGTAGATGCCGGTGGCGGCCAGCACGCCCGGCTCGGCGCCGTCGGCGGCCATCATGCACAGCATGCCGTCGGCGCCGACGTCGAGCACCGCGCTGACCTGGCCGAGCACGCCGGAAGCGAATTCGCGCAGCGAGCCGGCCTGGTACAGGTTGGTGGCGCCGGCGAGGATCTTGCCCAGCCCGGCGCGGCTGCGTTCGAGCTGGGTCAGCGACTCGTAGGCACGCAGCGCCGAGATCACCGCGGTAAACAGGCGCTGGGTGGTCAGTTCGGTCTTCGCCTTGTAGTCGTTGATGTCGTAGTCGATGATGACGCGCTGCTCCGGCGCCTGGCCCGGCTGGCCGGTGCGCAGCACCACCCGCACGGTCTGGTTGTCGAGCTCCTCGCGGATGCGCCGCGCCAGCACCAGGCCGGCGTCTTCGGTTTCCATCACCACGTCGAGCAGCACCAGCGCGACGTCGGCGGTGTCGCGCAGCAGGCGAAAGCCGTCGGCGCCGCTGTAGGCCGAGAACAGCTCGAGCTCGCGGCCCTTGAAGCTGACGTTGCGCAGCGCCAGCCGGGTGACCGCGTGGACGTCGGCGTCGTCGTCGACGATCAGCACCCGCCACGGCCGCTGCCAGGCCTGGGCGGCGCCCGGCGCGACGGCGTCGTCCTCGAGCAGCCAGTCGTCATCGTCCACGTCATCCATGCCGGCTCCATCAGAGGCGCGCCGCGCAAGGGCGGATCGGGCGATCCGGTGCCGGCGCGGCGGCCGTGTTGTCTGCACAAATTATAACCAATGGGCCGCTCAAGTCCAGTCTTTCAAGGTTGCCAGCCAGGCAAGCCGATTTTGGCGACGGCGCCGCAGCCGGCGCTCGTCAGCGGCGGACGACTCTGCTACTCTTGAGCGGCACCGCCGGCGCGTGCGTGTCCGCACCGGCCAGCCCACCCTTCTTGACAAGGACGCCACCATGCAAACCTCATCATCCGCCGGCGCGGCCGCCGACGTCGCCGGCCAGGAGTACCTCGCGTTCACGCTCGGCGCCGAAGAATACGGCATCGACATCCTCAAGGTGCAGGAGATCCGCGGCTACGAAGCGGTGACCCGGATCGCCAATGCCCCCGATTTCATCAAAGGGGTGATCAATCTGCGCGGTATCATCATTCCGGTGGTGGACATGCGCATCAAGTTCAACCTCGGCACGCCGGTGTACGACCAGTTCACGGTCGTGATCATCCTCAACATCGGCGGGCGCATCATGGGCATGGTGGTCGATTCCGTCTCGGACGTGACGACGCTGCTGCCCCAGCAGGTCAAGCCGGCGCCGGAAATGGGCGCCTCCTTCAACTCCGACTACATGATCGGACTGGGCACCATCGACGAGCGCATGCTGATCCTGGTCGACATCGACAAGCTGATGTCGTCGGGCGACATGGGCCTGATCGAGCAACTGGCCACCTGACGGCGGCGGCGCGGTGCCCGGCGATCGACCCGACCGGACCATGATCGATGAATCTCGCACAGTGCACCATCAAGACCGCCCTGCTGACCAGTTTGACGCTGCTCATGCTGCTCACGCTGGGAATGACGTTCGCCGCGCTGGACGGCGCCCGCACGCTGCTGCTGGTGCTGGGCGCGGCCTGGCTGCTGGCGGCCGTCGGCCTGGCGCGGTGGCTGGGCGGCGCGCTGGGCGCCAGCCTGGCCACGGCGGCAGCGCTGGCGCGCAGGGTCGGTGAAGGCGACCTGACCGGCGCCGGCGCGGCGCCCGGCGACGGCGAGTGCGCCCGCCTGCTGCAGGCGCTGGCGGCGATGCGCGCGGCGCTGGCCGGCTCGCTCGGCACGCTGCGCGGCGCCACCGACAGCATCGCCGCCGCCGCCGGCCAGATCGCCAGCGGCAACGCGGCGCTGGCGAGCCGCACCGATACTCAGGCGAGCAGCCTGGCACACACCGCCAGCGCGATGGAGGAGCTGACCTCGACGGTCAAGCAGAATGCCGACAACGCGCGCCAGGCCAACCAGCTGGTCATCTCGGCCTCGGCGGTAGCGGTGCGCGGCGGCCAAGTGGTGGCGCAAGTGGTCGACACGATGGCGGCGATCAAGGACAGCTCGCGCCGCATCGCCGACATCATCGGCACGATCGACGCGATCGCCTTCCAGACCAATATCCTGGCGCTCAACGCGGCGGTCGAGGCGGCGCGCGCCGGCGAGCAGGGGCGCGGCTTCGCCATCGTCGCCGGCGAAGTGCGCAACCTGGCGCAGCGCAGCGCGGCCGCGGCGCGCGAAATCAAGGCGCTGATCGGCGACTCGGTCGACCAGGTCGACGGCGGCGGCAAGCTGGTCGACGAAGCCGGCGAGACCATGCAGCTGATCGTCACCTCGGTCAAGCAGGTGGCCGACATCATGAGCGAGATCACCGCCGCCAGCGAGGAGCAGCGCATCGGCATCGAACAGGTCAACGCGGCGATCGGGCAGATGGACGACATGACGGTGCAGAACGCGGCGCTGGTGCAGCAGGCGGCGGCCGCGGCGGGTATGCCCTGGAAGACAAAACCTTCGGCGATTGGCTGCTGCACA
>JARXKM010000010.1 GCA_030272785.1 Pseudomonadota bacterium | reverse complement strand
ATGATTTGTACCACAAGGAAATTCTTGATGGATTCATTATATAAAACAGTTAGTTAGCGGTAGATACGGAAAACCAAATGGCCCCGGAAGCGACTAACCAAAAGAAACCTGTAAAGCAGCTCGACAGATTTTAAGCGTCGGCGCTTGGCCGGATTCTTGACCGGGTAGTTCTCTCCGGGCAGGCCGAGTTACCCGAGCACGCGCAGGCAGTTGTAGCCGAACGTCGCCACGTGCGTGATGACGTCGTTGCCAATTTGCCCGATTGAAGGCGCCCCGGTACGCTCCAGCAGCCGCTTGGCTCGTCGGTATCTTTGCGCAGAGACCGCGCGATCGCATCGAGTCGCTGGCGCAGCAGCCGGCGCGATAGTTGAGTTGCCCGGATTGACTCGTGCCGCTGCATGTAAAAGTTGAAGATGTGTCCCCGGCGGTTTGGCCATCATCGGTTTTCGCCTAAGTCCCCACCGGGAATAAATTGTGGAAATGGATGTGGTTCTGGCCGGATGCGATACCAGACGCTCAGTCCGCCGCAGTGCGAGCACTGCAAAGGGCGGGCAACGCCGCAGCGCGCCGATAGAAAGCCACGATCTATTTTCGGCGGGTACTCAGTACAGTGCCGAAATTGAATGAAATCCCCTTAGTGTAGCTCTTAAAGGCTCCCTTTTTTACCGCTTACGCTGTGTAAATGGCTCAGGTGTATTGTTGCCAACGATGCTGGTGGACCGCCATCCGGCGGTGTCGATCCAGGGGCGCGCGCGCGGTCTGAACCAGCGCTCCCTGGAGATTTTTCGACCCATGGGCATCGAAGCGGCGATCGTCGACGCGGGACGCCCGTTCGAGAACGATCGCGGGGGCGCGCGCTGCGAGAACCTGGCCGGCCCGTGGGAATGGCTGTTCGAGCCGGATGCACCGCTGCAATGGGCGGGCACGAGCCCGTCGGAATTTTGCCTGGCCGAGTAGAGCACGGTCGAGCCGATCCTGATTGAGGCGGCGCGCCAGCGCGGCGCGCGGCACTGGTTCAACACCGAGCTGCGCAGCTTCGACGACATCGGCTCGGGCATATCGGCGATTGTCGCCGATCGCGACACTGGCGAATAACGCACTATTCGGGCTGATTTTCTCGTCGCTGCGGACGGGCACCGCAGCGGCGTCCGGGAACAGATGCAGATCGCCTGGCCGGTGGCCGCGCCGGGTCAGCACATGGTGAGCATTCTGTTCGACGCCGACCTGTCCGACGTGATAGTCCAGCACGCCATATTCTGGATTGTGCTCAACAAGGAACTCGGCTTCGGCGCGTTTGTCACGATCGCGACGCCCGGGCGCTGGTCGGTCGGGGTCGCCTTTGACCCCGGCCGCGAGCGGCTGGAGGACTTCGATCAAACGCGCTGCGTGGGCATGATCTGTGCGATGACCGGCCTGCCAGACCTGCGCTGCACGGTGATCAACGTCGGGTGCTGGGAGCAAACCACCGCCATGGCGCAGCACTATCGCAAGGGACGGGTGTTCCCGGCAGGGGACAGCGCGCACGTCTGGCCGCCGGCGGGCGCGATGGACGCCAACACGGGGATCCAGGACGCGCACAAGCTGTCGTGGAAGCTTGCCCTCCACCTGCGCGGCATGGCGGACGAGGCGCTGCTGGACACCTACGGGGCGGAGCGGCGCCCGGTGGCGCCGGCGTTGAGCGAATTTGTCCAGAAGCGGCAAAAGGCGCGCTTGTCCGGCCCACCCGACAGCGACGATCTGGACGACCATACCTGCATCCTTGGCCAGCGCTACCACTCCGACGCCATCATCGAGGCCGCTTCGCTTGCCGTGTTCGGCAAGACGATCGCACGGCGTGCCGAGGCGGGCGCCCGCGCGCCGCATGCCTGGCTGGCGCACCAGGGCAAGCGCGTTTCCACGCTGGACCTGTTCCATGACGCGTTCGTGCTGCTGAGCGAGGATCCCGCGTGGGTCGCCGCGGTGGAGGGCGTGGCCAAGCGCTCAGGCCTGCCCGTGCGCGCATTTTTGGTGGGAACGGGCGCTGCGGCCTTGGTGGACATCGACCACACCTGCCACAGCACCTACGGCATCGGCGACGATTGCGCCGTGGTGGTGCGCCCGGACGGCTATGTCGCCTGGATCGGCGGCGTCTGCGGATCCACCCATACGGCGCAGCTCGCCGCCGTATTCGGTCAACTGCTCGGCGGGCCATCACAATGAAAGCATTCACCCTACCCGTACTGTGTTTGAGCGGTTTCGCATCGATCGGCGCATCGGCGGCCGTGCCGGGAGCCGACCCCGGGGAAGCGGGCGTGCGCGAGGTGGAGAACGGCTCGAGCACGGCATTTGTCACGGGGGATACAAGCTATCTCGACGCCTTGCTCGATCCCGCCTATGTTTCGGTGGGGACGCGCGGCTTGGCCAGACCAAAGGCCGAGATCATCGCCACGGCGAAGGCCTACGCAACCGCGCATCCCGGCGATCAGAGGCTGAGAGTTTTTCGGGCGTGCCAGAGCAGCGCGCCAGAAGATGGCCGATCGAGGCGCAAAGCACAGCCATAGCTCGGGCTATGGCGAGCATTTGCAACGACGAGCGGGCGCATTTTGGTGTGATGAGCGGGCATGATCGAAAGACTCTCAGCCTCTCAGGCCACACCCCTCTCGCCGACGGCGAAGATCGACGTCAGGGGCGCCGCGGCGATCGTCATCCTCCACGGCGCGACCGACACCTCGGTCGACGTCTTCCATTACACGAACGGCCGGTGGCGGGCGTGGTTCTCGCAGCACACGGCGCTCAACGCCGCGCCCCCCCGCGGCGAAATATGCGACGTTCAAGCGGCGCTTAAAACGTTTCCCAGGCGCTGTCGGCCGAGGCGGCCGATGCCAGCCGCCGCGGTGGTCGCGCCAAGGCCGGACGCGCTTTCGCGCGGGGAGCCGCGTCCGCCACCTCCGCCGCGCCGGTCTTGAAGAAGCCGACCACCGTGGCCAGTCTGCCGGCCTGCTGCTGCATGCTTTGCGACGCGGCGGCCGCCTGCTCCACCAGCGCGGCGTTCTGCTGCGTCACTTCATCCATCTGCGCGATCGCCATGTTGATCTGTTCGATGCCGCTGGTCTGCTCCAGGCTGGCCGACGTGATCTGGCCCATGATGTCGGTCACGCGCCGGATGCTGCCGACGATCTCGCCCATGGTCTGGCCGGCGCTGTTGACCAGCGTCGAACCCTCCTCAACATTCGCCACCGAGGCCGCGATCAACTCCTTGATTTCCCTGGCCGCGCCGGCCGAGCGCTGCGCCAGGTTGCGCACCTCGCTCGCCACCACCGCGAAGCCGCGCCCCTGTTCTCCGGCGCGCGCCGCCTCCACGGCGGCGTTCAAGGCCAGGATATTGGTCTGGAACGCGATACCGTCGATGACGCCGATGATGTCGACGATCTTGCGCGACGAGGCATTGATGGCGCCCATCGTATCGACCACCTTCGACACGATGGCGCCGCCTTCGAGCGCCACCTCGGACGCCGATTTCGCCAGCGTGTCGGCCTGGCGCGCATTGTCCGCGTTCTGTTTCACGGTCGCGGTCAGCTCCTCCATCGACGACGCGGTCTCCTCCAGCGAGCTGGCTTGCCGCTCGGTGCGCGACGACAGGTCCAGGTTGCCGGCCGCTATTTCGCCCGATGCCGTGCTGATCGCGTCGGTGCCGGCTCGGACCTGGCCGAGCACGTTCAGCAGGCTGGCGTTCATCGCCTTCAGCGCCTGCAGCAGGCGCCCGGTTTCATCGCGCGTGCTCGCCTCGATGTGCGACGACAGGTCGCCGGAGGCGACGGTCTCGGCCACTTGGAGCGCCCGGTTCAGCGGCGTGGTGATCGAGCGCGTGATGAGCCATGCCACCGCGACGCCCAGCGCCACGGCCAGCGTGCCCAGGCTCAGCAGCATGCGTTGCGAGCCGGCGTAGACTTGCTCGACATCGGCGCCGGCGTCACTGGCCAGCTTCGCCTCGTAGGCGATCAGATTATCGAACGCCTTGAGCACGTTGGCCAGCGCCGGTCCCGCCTCGTCGGTCAGGAAGACGACGGCGTCCTGGGTCTCGCCGTTCCTGCGCAGCGCGAGCATCTGGTTGTTCTTGGCCGTGCCGACCTTCAGCGCCGCCTCGGCGAGCGCCATCAATTGCTTTTCGCGCTCGTCGACCAGCATTTTCACCAGCACCTCCCTGGCCGCGGCATAGCGCTTGCTCACCTCGGCGACCTTGTCCATCTCGTTGTTGATCTGGACGTCAGGCACCGCCATCATGGTCGTCACGCCCAGCGCGATGGCGCGCACATTGTTGGCCACGGTATTGGCCGCCGCCATCTTGACGTTCTTGTCGTTGACGATGTCCTGGGTGCGGCTGCCGATGCGCGCCAGCGAGTCCAGGCCCATGACCAACATCGCGGTCAGCAAGGCCAGCACGATGGCGAAGCCGAGGCCGAGCCGGGTGCCGATTCTCAGATTAGACAGTGACATGAATTCCCCAAAGTTGTGGTGAGTGCGGCTGTTACCGGACCAATGCGGCGCGCACGGACATGGCGGCCAGCGCGACGGCCGCGTCGGCCGCGTCCAGCATCCCCGTCATGCTGGCGAAACCGTGGAACATTCCGTCGAAGCAGGTCAGCTGGACCGGCACGTCCGCTTGCCGCAGGCGCGCGGCATAGGCGCCCGCCTCGTCATGCAGGGGATCGCACTGCGCCGTGATGATGGTCGCGCCCGGCAGTCCGGCCAGCGCGGTGGCCCTGGCGGGCGCCGCGCGCGGATCGCGCCGCTGGGCATCCGCGGGCGCATATTGCTGCCAGAACCAGCGCATCATGGCGGCGGTCAGCAGATAACCGTCGGCGTAGGTGGCGAACGAGGCGCTGTCGCACGCGTCATCGAGCACCGGGTACAACAGCAATTGGTGGGACAGGCGCGGCAATGCCGCCGCCGCGTCCCATGCCAGCAGGGCGCAGGCGGCGGCCAAGTTGCCGCCGGCGCTGTCGCCCGCCACCGCCAGCCGATCCGGATCGATATCGAGCAGCGCGGCGTGCCCATGCACCCAGCGCAAGGCGGCGCAGGCGTCGTCCAGCGGCGCCGGGAACGGCGCTTCCGGCGCCAGCCGGTAGTCGACCGCGACCACGGCGCAGCCGCTCAGATTGGCCAGCCGGCGGCACAGGTTGTCGTGCGAGTCCAGGCCGCAGCTGACCCAGCCGCCACCGTGGAAAAACACGATCGCCGGGACGCGCGCGTCGGGCAGCGGGTGATACAGGCGCACGGCCAGATCGCCGCCCGGGCCGGGCAGCACGTGGTCGGCAATGCGCGCCACCGGCTCATTGTGCGACGGCAGCTGCATGCCGGCCACGCCGGCGCGGTACTGGGCGCCCGTGAGCTTGGCGAAGTCGGGAGCGGGCATGCCGGCGAACATCGCCAGGATGGCCTGGGCTTGGGGATCAATTGTCATGACAGTTCCAAATTGGACAAGGGGAGGTACCCACTATCGGGGCAACGCCCCGGTGCGGCATCGTCCGTTAAGACGATGCACGGCGGGCGTGGAATTTGTACTTTGTCGGGGTGGCAGACACGGACAACCAAGGAGATGACATGGCAAAGACATACAAGATCGAGGCGGCGCAATTGCCGACCCGCTACGCGCGCGGCTGGCATTGCCTGGGCCTGGCGCAGGACTACAAGGACGGGCAGCCGCACACCCTGAATCTGTTCGGTACCCGCCTGGTGGCGTTCCAGGGCGAGAGCGGCGCGCTGCACATCCTCGACGGCTACTGCCCGCACATGGGCGCCGACCTGAGCGGGGGCACGGTCAAGGGCGACACCATCGCCTGCCCGTTCCACGACTGGCGCTGGGGCGGCGACGGCGTGTGCAAGGAAATCCCCTACTGCAAGCGGGTGCCGCCCAAGGCGCGCATCGGCAGCTGGCCCTGTGTCGAGCAAAACCACCTGCTGTTCGTGTGGAACGACCCGGAAGGCAATCCGCCGCCCGACGAGGTGGCGATCCCGCGCATAGACGCCGCCTTCGAGGACGAGTGGACCGACTGGGCGATCGACCAGATGGTGATCAAGATCAACTGCCGCGAACTGATCGACAACGTCGCCGACATGGCCCATTTCGGCAAGGTGCACGGCGCCCAGGTAGTCAGCTTCAGCAATCTGTTCGAAGGCCACCTGGCGCGCCAGACCATGGTCAGCAAGAGCCCGCGCCTGTCGGCCGACGGCATCCTGAACAGCACCGCCACCTACTATGGACCGTCCTACCAGATCACGGTGATGCAGGGCGAGATGAACGGTTATCCGGTCGATTCGATCCTGCTCAATTGCCATGTGCCAATCGACCAGCACAGCTTCGAACTGCGCTTTGGCGTGATGGTGCGCAAGTTCCCTGGCCTGGACGAGGCGCAGAATCAGGCCGCCGCGCAACAATACGTGAAACTGACGCAAGAGGCTTTCTACGAAGACGTTGCAATCTGGCATAATAAAACGCGGATCGACAATCCCCTGTTGTGCGAAGCCGACGGTCCCGTGTACCAGTTGCGCGAGTGGTATGCGCAGTTTTATGCGGACGCGGCGGCTGTGCCCGCGCATCTGCGCGAGCGCCGGATCTTCGAGCTGGCCGCGCAGTGAGGGGCGGGGCGTTTGCCCGGCGTTGGCATGAAGCGGACCCACGATGATCAAGAATGCGGCAGTGAACTTCCCGCTGGAGAAATTCAGCGACCTGGTCGGCGCGGTCTACGACGGCCTGCTCGAACCGATTCCGTGGGAAAAGTGCCTGCAGCGCCTGCGCACCGAGATGAGCGCCAACTACGTCACGCTGATCCTGCGCAAGCCGCGCGAGGGCGACCACGGCCTGATGATCAACGTGGGCGACGTCACCACCGAAGGGATGGTGTCGTACAACAGCCATTTTTTCGCGATGGACCCGTTTGTCGGCCTGCCCGGCGACAAGATGGTCACCATCAGCGACATTCTCGACGAAAAGCGCTGGATGGCGTCGCCGTTCTACCAGCAGTTCCTGCAGCCCTATGACGTGCATCGCCTGATGGGCGCCGACATCATGACGCCCGATGGCGGCGAATGCCGGCTGCGGGTGTGCCGCCCGCACGGCGCCGACGATTTTTCCAGCGCCGAGAAGGCCTTGTGCAGCCTGCTGCTGCCCCATTTCAAGCGCGCCGTCACCCTGCACGGCAAGCTGGACCTGGTGGAGTCGGAACGCAAGCTGTACTCGGGCGCGATGGATCGCCTGATGGTGGGCACCATCATCCTGGACAAGAACGGGCGCGTGCTCAAGACCAATTTCCAGGCCGACGCCTTGCTGCAGGCGGGCGACGGCATGCGCATCGTGGGCAATATGCCGCATGCCACGCACGCGGCCGACAACCGCGAGCTGCAGCGCCTGATCAAGGTGGCGCTGGCCAATCACGGCAATCCCACGGTCACCACCGTGGTCGAGGCGATTTCGGTGGTGCGCCATTCGGGCCAGCGCAATCTGGGCGTGGTGGTGCAAAGCGTGGCGCCGAGCGAGTGGTCGGAGGGCTCCGGCAGCCCGGCCGCCGTGATCTACATCCGCGATCCGGAGCACAAGGCGCTCGCGCCCGTCGAGATCGTGCGCCAATTGTTCAAGTTCACGCCCGCCGAGGCGGGGTTGGCGATGCAACTGGCCAACGGCCTCTCGCTTGAGGACGCCGCCGTCGAACTGGGGATACGCCGCAACACGGCGCGCGCCCATCTGCGGGCGATCTTCTCGAAAACCGATGTCACGCGCCAGACCGAACTGGTGCGCATCCTGCTCAACAGCGTCGCGACGATGGGTATCCGCGACGCGTGAGTCGGCCCTTTCCCGTCAGGACACGGACGCGGCATCCCAGAACGCGCGCAGGCGGACGATCTTGCCGGCCTTGTCGAGCTGAAAATTCTCCACGATCTGCAAGGTCCCGCTGGCGACGCCGATGATCTCGATTCGCAGCGCGAATTTGACGATCGCCTCGTTGCCGCACACGACAATGCTGGCCAATACCGCGTCGAACTTGCTGGGGTAGGCCTCGGCGCGCTGCCAGAAGGCCAGCAGGGCGGCCTTGCCTTCGACGGGCGGCGTGCCGACCGGGTCTTCCAGCACGGCGTGGTCGGCAAACAGGGCGGCGCGGGCCGCGCTGTCGCCGTTGCGCCAGCTGTCCAGGTAGGCGTTCACGGTGGCGCTGACCTGCTCCTGCGTCAGGTCGGTTTGGGTGGTGCTCAACAATTGCAGCATCATGCTCTTGATCATGGTGGTCCTCGATAGTTGCTCAGGGTTGGCCGCTCGCCTCGGCCAGGAAATCGAGACAGCCGCGGTTGAAGGTGTCGCGGTGCTCGACCATGACCCAGTGACCGCAGCGGTTGAGCAGCACGAAGCGCGCGTCGCGGCAATGCCGCATCAGCTTGAACACGCCCTCAACCGGATTGAATTTGTCCTCGGTGCCCCAGAAGCCGAGCACGGGGCAGGCCAGTTCGCCCAGCCGCTCGGTCAGGTTCGGCACCCGCATGCTCGACAGCACGCTGGTCGGCTGGGTGTCGCAGACGGGCAGGCGCTCGGCGATCAGTGCGTCGGTGATATGCGCCGGGTCGGACACGAGCAACAGCATCAGCTCGCGCATCGTCACGGCGTTCAGCTGGCGGCCCGCGAACAGGGCCACCATGCGCTGGATGCCCTCCATCTGAAAGTAAGTTTCGCGTTCCTCCACGCCGCCCGGCGCCATCAGGATCAGCCGCGTGACGTCGCGCGGATAATCGAGCGCGTACTTGATGGCGATCGCGCCGCCCAGCGAATTGCCGACCAGCGCGCAGCGCGTCACGCCGATCGCCTGCAGGAACTGGCGCAGCGCATCGACAAAGAAGTCCAGCACGTACTCCGCGTTTTCCGGCTTGGACGACAGGCCGTAGCCGGGCAGGTCGGGCACGATCACGCGATGGCCGCGTTCGGCGAACAAGGGGTAATTGTGTTTGAAATTGCTGTAGCCGCTGGCGCCGGGGCCGCTGCCGTGCAAGAACACGACGACCTGCTCGCCGGCGCCGGCCTCGTGGTAGTGCAGCGTCAGGCCATTCGCCAGCAGGGTAGTTTTTCCGACGGGGATGGGGGATGCAACGTGCATGGTGGAGACTCCGGTTGCCTGATTGTGACCCCATGATGGCCAATCCGATTTGCGTGGACATCGTCCCAACAGACTATGCCAGGCGGGGCGGATTTGCCTACCATCGAGGCTTTGGCAGGAGCCTCTCATGCAAGCATCAACACAATATTCCGGCAAGGTCGTGCTGGTCACCGGCGGTACGCGCGGCATCGGCCGCGGCATCGCGCTGGCCTTTCTGGCGCAGGGCGCGACCGTCATCGTTTGCGGCCGCCATGCGCCGCCTGAGGCGATCACCAGCGGCGCCAGCGAGGCCGTGTTTTTTCGCGCCGACGTGCGCGACACCGAGCAGATGGCGGACCTGTGCGCCAGCATCGCGCTGCGCTTCGGCCGGCTTGACGTGCTCATCAACAACGCCGGCGGCAGCCCGCAGGTGGCGGCGGCGGATGCCTCGCCGCGCTTTTCGGCCGCGATCATCAACCTGAATCTGATCGCGCCGCTGAACCTGGCCCAGAGCGCGCATGCGCTGATGGACTTGCAGGACGAGGGCGGCGTGATCGTCTTCATCGGCAGCGTCAGCGCCTTGCGCCCGTCGCCCGGCACGGCCGCCTACGGTGCGGCCAAGGCGGGTGTGCTCAACCTGGTGCGCTCGCTGGCGGTAGAGTGGGCGCCCAAGGTGCGCGTGGTGGCGGTCAGTCCCGGCATGGTGTTGACGGAGGAGTCGCACCAGCATTATGGCGACGCGGACGGCCTGGCCGCCGTTGGCGCGACCATCCCGATGGGGCGCCTGGCGCAGCCGGACGAGATCGCGACGGCCTGCCTGTTCATGGCGTCGGGCGCCGCCGCCTACGCCACCGGCAACAACCTGGTGCTCGATGGTGGCGGCGAGCGCCCCGCCTTTCTCGCCGCCGCCGCGACCGTTACCAATGGCGTAGGGCGGAAGAGCGGAGCGGTGAAGCGGGGGTTGCAGGTTGCAGGCGACCTGCCCGCGTAACGGTCCCCGTGCACGGGGGGGCACTCCTCCCATCGGCCAATCCGGCGTCAACGGGACGCGTGCATGGCCGATGACGCTGACGCTTACGACATAGTTTGCCGAAATAGTCCGTTTAAACGATGTTCGCGCGGGCGCAAAAAATGACACTGAATCGACGCACCCATCTGAGCGTCCCACGTACCGCTTACGAGAGCTTCCAAGAGGCCAAGGTCGCATCCCACTATTCCACCCGAGGAGACTGCATGAAACGAATTCAAATGACCGGCACGCGCTTGCAAAAGCGCCGCATCGCCGAGGCGGTGTTGCTGCTTGTGTGCGCCCAGTCGGCACTGGCCGCGCGCACCATTCAACTGGGCGACGAGGCCACGGTCGACGTCGGCGCCATCGTCAACTACGCCGTGGGCGTGCGCGCCCGGGACCCCGCCGGCGCCCTGGTCAACGGCCCGGTCGGCCCGGCCGGAATGTCGTCGACCATCAACGCCGACGACGGCGACCGCAACTTCAAGCGCGGCGCCCTGGTGCAGAACCGGATCAGCGTCTTGCTCGAAGGCGACCTGAAATACCAGAACCTGGGCATGTTCGCGCGCGCCAGCATGTTCTACGACCGCGCCTACAACACGCGCAACGACAACGATTCTCCCGGCACCGTCAACAAGGCCGGTTCGAACCAGGAGTTCACCGACGGCGCGCGCCAGTACGACGGCCGGCGCGCCCGCATGCTGGACGTCTACGGCTACGGCAATTTCAACCTGGGCGAGTCGAAGCTGAACCTGCGCGTGGGCCAGCAGGTGGTGCAGTGGGGCGAGGCGCTGTATTTCCCGAACATCGCGGGGGCCCAGGCGCCGGCCGACGCCACCAAGGCCAATGTGGCCGGGGCCGAGGTCAAGGACATCCTGCTGCCGACGGGGCAGGTCTCCGCGCAATTGGCGATCAGCCCGTCGGTCAGCCTGCTGGGCTATTACCAGTACCAGTACAAGCCCACCGAGCTGTCGCCGGCGGGCGATTTCTTCAGCCGCGCCGACATGCTCGGCCCCGGCGCCGACCGCATCTACACGCTGGCCAATCCGCTGCTGGCCAATCCGGCCACGGCCGCCTTGCCCGGCCTGCCGCCGGCGTTGATGGCCCTGCGCGGCCCTGACCTGCTGCCGAAAAACAGCGGCCAGTTCGGCGTGGGCATGCGGGTGCGCCCCGACGCGCAGACCGAGTTGGGCGCCTACTACCTGAACTACCACGACAAGAATCCGACCGTGACCACCAATTTCGGCATCGCGACGCTGTACCCGGGCCTGCCGGCGGCGGGCATTGCACCGATCACGTCGGCCGCGCTGCCACCGGCGTATCAGTACCTGCCGGTGGGCTATCAGGTCAAGTATTTCGACGACATCAAGCTGGCCGGCGCCACTTTCTCGACCCAGCTGCAAGGCATCAACATCGCCGGTGAACTGAGCTATCGCAACGGCGCCCCGGTGCTGGTCGACACCCCGGCCGGCCCGGCGGCCAGCCGCTCGCGCTCGTGGCAGGCGCAGATCTCCGCGATCAAGGCGCTCGACAAGAGCGCTCTGGCCGACGCCGCCTTCCTGGTCGCCGAACTGGCTGTGCACCGGGTCGCCGGGGTTGACGCGGTGGGCATGGGCGGCGCGCAATTCGACCAGCTCAGCGCGACCCGCACGTCGTGGGGCTATGTGCTCGCGCCCACGCTGAACTACAACAATGTGTTCGACGGCTGGGACCTGTCGGTGCCGATCGCCTTCCAGCACCTGGTGAGCGGCGTGCCGGCGGTGGCGGGCAGCTTCGGCAGCCTGACCGGCAAGGGCGACAAGCGCCTGAGCATCGGCGCCAACTTCAAATATTTGAGCAACCTGGAACTGGGCGTGGCCTACAACGCGTTCCTGGGCGGCGCCGATGCCGCCCTACGTCCGCTGGCCGACCGCGACTACCTGACCTTCAACGTCAAGTACGCATTCTGACGACCCGATGCTTCAACACTCCAGAAAAGAGGATCACATGACTAACGTAATTCGAAAATTTGCATTGTCGGCGATGGCGCTGTGCGCCTTGCAGGCGGCCGGCCCGTCGCAGGCCGCCGCGACGGCCGAGGAAATCAAGTCCCTGGGCACCACGCTGACGCCGATGGGCGCCGAGAAGGATGGCAACAAGGACGGCACCATTCCCCCGTATTCGGGCAAATGGCTGGGCGTGCCGCCGGGCGTGGTTTTCTCCGGCTCGGGCAAGATCCATCCCGATCCGTACCCGAACGAGAAACCGCTGTTCACCATCACAGCGCAAAACATGGCGCAGTACGCCGAGCGCCTCAGCGACGGCGAAAAGGCCATGTTCAAGCGCTATCCGGCCAGCTTCCGCATGCCGGTCTACCCAAGCCACCGGGACTTCCGCTATCCCGACAAGGTGCTTGCCAACGTCAAGGACAACGCGGCGTCGGCCGAGTTGAGCAACGGCGGCCTGACCTTGCGCGGCGCCTTCGCCGGACCGGCTTTCCCGATTCCCAAGTCGGGCATCGAACTGCTGTGGGATACCCAGACCGTTTTCCGCGCCCACAACGAGATCGCGATCTACGACCAGGCCGTGGTCTACGGCGACGGCAACAAGGCCTGGGGCCGCACCATCTACCGGATGCTGGCCACGCCGAACAATCTGAACATGGAGCGCAAGGCCAGCCTGGAGCAGGGCCTGGCGGCGCCGTCCAACTACTTCCTCACCACCACGCTATTGCCCGAGCGGGAAAAGGGCAGCATCAACGTCGGCTTCGAGACCTACGATTTCGCCAACCATCCGCGCCAGACCTGGGGCTACAACCCGGGCACGCGCCGGGTGCGCCAGGCGCCCGAGTACGGCTTCGACCAGCCGTTCGGCCCGGGCGGCTTCCACACGATCGACGAGGACCGCTTGTTCAACGGCTCGCCCGAGCGCTACGACTGGAAGATCGTGGGCAAGAAGGAAATCTACGTGCCCTACCACGCCAACAAGCTCGACGACGCCAAGGTCAAGTACAACGACATGCTCGGCCGCGGCCATTTGAACCCGGACCTGATGCGCTATGAGCTGCACCGGGTCTGGGTCCTGGAGGGCAAGGTCAAGCAGGGCATGCGCCACCTGTACGCCAAGCGCGTCATGTATGTCGACGAGGACACCTACAACGCCGTCATGGCCGACCACTACGACGCGCGCGGCGAGCTGTGGCGCGTGGCGATGGTGAACCTGGTGTACGCCTACGAGCTGCAGGCCTACCACGTGCGCGTGACCGTGTACCACGACTTGATGTCGGGCGCCTACATGGCCGACCGCCTGACCAACGAGCAGCCCAAGGCGGCGCGCATCAACACGGGCGAACTGAAACCGGCCGACTACACGCCGGACGCGGCGCGCCAGTCCGGGCTGTAATCGCCCACTCCACAGCGGGGCGCCAGTGGCGCTCCGCGCACAACCGGAAAACCCATGGACATCACAAACTTGGACCAACTGGGCGACGCCTTGTATGAGGCTTGGCGCGCCCGCGCGCCGGTGGCGCCGCTCACCGAGCGCCTGCCGCAACTGACCATCGACCAGGCTTACCAGGTCCAGCGGCGCATGGTGGCGTGCCGCGTCGGGCAGGGCGAGCGGGTGATCGGCAAAAAAATCGGCGTCACCAGCGAGGTCGTGCAGGACATGCTCAACGTGCGCCAGCCCGACTTCGGCATCCTGCTGTCGGACATGCAGTACCAGGACGGCAGCGTGATACCGATCGATACGCTGATCGCGCCGCGCGCGGAGGGCGAGATCGCGTTCTTTCTCAAGCATGCGCTGCGCGGACCGGGCGTGACGGCCGAACAGGTGCTCGCCGCCACCGACAGCGTGGCCGCCTGTTTCGAGATCGTCGATTCGCGCATCCGCGACTGGCGCATCACGATCGCCGACACGGTCGCCGACAACGCCTCCTGCGGCGTGTTCGCGATCGGCGCGGAGCGCGTCGCGCCGGCGCGGCTGGACCTGGCCGCGTGCGCGATGGTGTTGCAGAAGAACGGCGTGACCGTCACCGGCGGCGTCGGCGCGGCCGCGCTGGGCCATCCGGCCGAGGCGGTGGCCTGGCTGGCCAATGAACTGGGCGCGCGCGGCATCGCGCTGGAAGCCAACGAGCCCATCCTGTCCGGTTCGCTGGGCGCCCTGATACCGGTGTGCGCGGGCGACACGCTGACGGTGCGCATCGAAGGCATCGGCAGTTGCGCCGTGTCGTTCGCCTAAGAGGCCATTCCAGAATTCGCAACAGACTGAAAGACCCACATGAAAAAAATCCAATGCGCCCTGATCGGGCCTGGCAACATCGGCACCGATCTGCTGTACAAGCTGCGCCGCAGCCCCTACCTTGAACCGGTCTGGATGGTCGGCATCGATCCCGCGTCGGACGGCCTGAAGCGCGCCGCCGAGCTGGGCCTCAAAACCACCTCCGGCGGCGTCGACGGCCTGCTGCCGCACGTGGCCGCCGACCGTATCCAGATCGCCTTCGACGCCACCTCGGCCTACGTGCATGCGGAGAACTCGCGCAAGCTGACCGCGCTGGGCGTGCTGATGATCGACCTGACGCCGGCCGCGATCGGCCCGTTTTGTGTGCCGCCCGTGAACCTGCGCGAGCAGATCGGCAAGGGCGAAACGAACGTCAACATGGTCACCTGCGGCGGCCAGGCCACCATTCCGATGGTGGCGGCGATCGCGCGGGTGCAGCCGGTGGCCTATGGCGAGATCGTCGCGACCGCGTCGTCGCGCTCGGTCGGCCCCGGCACGCGCGTCAACATCGACGAATTCACCCGCACCACGGCCAGGGCCGTCGAGCAGGTCGGCGGCGCCAAGAAGGGCAAGGCGATCATCATCATCAACCCGGCCGAGCCGCCGATGATCATGCGCGACACGGTGCACTGCCTGACCGAGACGGCGCCGGACCGGGAGCGCATCACCGCCTCGATCCACGCGATGATCGCCGAGGTGCAGAAATACGTGCCAGGCTACAAACTCGTCAACGGCCCCGTGTTCGACGGCAACCGCGTCTCCGTGTTTCTGGAGGTGGAGGGGCTGGGCGACTACCTGCCCAAGTACGCGGGCAACCTCGACATCATGACGGCGGCGGCGGTGCGCACGGCGGACATGTTCGCCGAAGAAATCCTGAACGGCATTCTCACTCTGGCGCGCCCGGCCGCGCAAAAGGACTTCGCATGACACTCGCAGGCAAAAAAATCACCGTCCACGACATGACCTTGCGCGACGGGATGCATCCGAAGCGGCACCAGATGACGCTGGCGCACATGAAGACCATCGCCCAGGGTCTCGACGAGGCGGGCGTGCCGCTGATCGAGGTGACCCACGGCGACGGCCTGGGCGGCTCGTCCGTCAACTACGGCTTCCCGCTGCACAGCGACGAGGAATACCTGGGCGCGGTGATCCCGCTGATGAAGCGGGCCAAGGTGTCGGCGCTGCTGCTGCCCGGCATCGGCACCGTCGAGCACCTGCAAATGGCGCACGACCTGGGCGTGTCGACGATCCGCGTGGCGACCCACTGCACCGAGGCGGACGTGTCGCAACAGCACATCCGCTACGCGCGCAAGCTGGACATGGACACGGTGGGTTTCCTGATGATGGCGCACATGAGTTCGCCCGAGCAGTTGCTGGCGCAGGCGCGCCTGATGGAAAGCTACGGCGCGAACTGCATCTATTGCACCGATTCGGCCGGCACCATGCTGGCCGAGGACGTCAAGAGCCGGATCGGCCTGCTGCGCGAGAAGCTCCACCCGGATACCGAGCTGGGTTTTCACGCCCACCACAATCTGGCGATGGGCGTGGCCAATTCACTGACGGCGATCGAATACGGCGCCAACCGGATCGACGCGGCGGCGGCAGGCTTTGGCGCCGGCGCGGGCAACACGCCGATGGAGGTATTGGTGGCCGTGTGCGCGCGCATGGGCATCGCCACCGGCGTCGACCTGTACAAGATCCAGGACGTGGCCGAGGACCTGGTGGTGCCGATGATGGATTTCCCGATCCGCATCGACCGCGACGCGCTCACGCTCGGTTACGCGGGCGTGTATGGTTCCTTCCTGCTGTTCGCCAAGCGCGCCGAGAAGCAGTACGGCGTGCCGGCGCGCGACATCCTGGTCGAAATGGGCCGGCGCGGCATGGTGGGCGGCCAGGAGGACATGATCGAGGACACCGCGATGACGATGGCGCGGGCGCGCAATCTGATCGCGTGACCGCGCGACCCGGCTATACGTGCGCCCTTGCCGGGCATTCGATAGTCCGGCAATCCCGAAATGCGGGTATGGCGGATGGGAGGAGCGCCCCAGTGCACGGGGCACCGTTACGCGGGCAGGTCGCGTGCGACCAGCAACCCCCCGCTTCACTGCTGCGCTGTTCCGCCCTACAAGTATCCCGGGTCGCCGCCGCGAGCGAAACCAGGGTCAGAGTTTTTTCGTCGGCCGCATGACGAAAATTAGGCCAGGCGCCCCCCTCTGATCCCGCTTTCGCGGATCGAAGTGCGCGGCGCCACCACCATGCCAGCGCCAACGCGGCTCTGGCATGGTGGATATCACCAACCCTTTACTACACCCGCACCATGACCATCAAACTCAAAGAAGACACCGCGCAGCGCCTGATCGGATCGATCCAGCGCTATTTTTCGGAAAACATGGACGAGCCGATCGGCGACCTGAAAGCCAAGCTGCTGCTCGACTTCTGCGTCAAGGAAATCGGCCCGGCGATCTACAACCAGGCCGTCGCCGACGCCCAGTCCTTTCTACATGACAAGATCGTCGAGATGGATGTCGCCTGCTATGAGGCCGAGCACAGCTACTGGCGCAAATGACTACATGCGCTGCGACGAGATGTTGCCGCCATCGACAACCAGTTCGGCTGCGGTGATGTAGCTGGCCTCGTCGGACAGCAAAAAACGCACGACGCGGCCGATTTCTTCCGGCTGGCCCAGGCGCGCCAGCAGGATGCGGCGCTCGAAGGTGCCCGGTGGGAGGTGGTCGACGGCCGGCTGCAGCATCGGCGTGAGGATCTGGCCGGGCGAGACGGCGTTGATGCGGATCTGTTCGCGCCCCAGCGTGTCGGCGAGCGAGCGGACCAGCGCCAGCATGCCGCCTTTCGACGCGCTGTACAGCGGATTGATCGCATTGCCCAGCGTGGCGTTGATGGACGCGATGCCCACCACGGCGGCGCCGGGGCTGACGCGAAAATCGGACCTCAGGGCCTGCACCAGCAACACCAACGCGCGCAGGTTGACGTGCATCAGCCGGTCCCAGCTTTCCACGGTGATGCCGTCCAGCCCGCCCATGTCGACGATGCCGGCCGCATACACCAGGCCGCCGATGTTGGGCAGCGCGGCGCGGGTGGCGTCCAGCGCGGCGGGCAGGGCGCTGGCGTCGCCCAGGTCGATGCCCACGCCGATCGTGGCGACCTGGAATTGCCGCGCGATGGCGGCGGCATGCTCGGCCGCCTGGGCGGCGTTGATGTCCCACAGCGCGACGGCCCGGCCGACGGCGGCCAGCGCGCGCGCGGACGCGAGGCCAAGGCCGGAGGCGCCGCCGGTGACGATGACGGCGCTGTTGGGGGAGGCGAGCAGGGGTGTCATTGCATATCCTTTGTGACGCGGTTAAAAATCGAATGGACGGGTGGCCGCGTCGATGCCGCCGTCGACGATCAGCACGCTGCCGTGAATGAAGGCGGCGCTCGCGCCGGCGACAAAGCCGACCAGCGCGGCGACATCCTCGGGCCGGGCGCGCGCGCCGATCGGCGCGACAAGAGAGCGGATGGCGGCGCCGTAGCGGGGATCGTTCAGGCCGGCCTCCAGCAGCGGGGTCTGGACGGCGCCGGGCGCGATCGCGTTCAGGCGCACCCGCGCCGCGCCCCAGCCGACGGCGCGCTGGCGCACGGCCACCGCGACCGCGTTTTTGGAGCTGGCGTAGGCGGCGTAACCGGCCTGCTCGGGCGGCACGGCGGCGAGAATCTGCCCGACCAGCGCCTCGTCGCCGGCCAGATAGGCGTCGCGCAAAGGGCTGCCGGCCCACGATTGCAGGGTCGCGGAGCTGGACGACAGGACGATCGCGCTGCTGTGCCGCGCCGCCTTGAGCGCGTCGAACAAGCCATCGAGCAGGGCCACGACGCCGAAGTAGTTGACCGCGGCGATGCGCGCGACGGGCTCCACCTGCGGGCCCAGGCCGGCGCAGCAGACCAGTTGGTCGATCGGACCGCCGGCCAGGGCCAGCACCGACGCCACCGCCGCGCGGCGCCCGGACGCGGTGGACAGGTCGGCGCACACGTCGCTGGCGCGCAGATCGACGCCGATCACGCGCATGCCCGCTTCGAGAAACTGTTTGCGCACCGCCGCGCCGATACCTGACGCGGCGCCGCTGACAACGGCTGTTTGGCTGATCGTCGCCATGCTCAGGCGCGCAGGGCGAAGTGCGCCTGTTCGGGCGCGGCCATCGCCTCCTTGAAGCGGCGCTGCGACCACGGCCACGTGGCGGGCACACCTTCCCCGTCAAGGTACCAGCTGCTGCAGCCGGAGCCGAACACGGTGGTCTTGGCGGCCGCGATCCGGGCCGTGTCGTAGTCGTCCATCGCCGCTTGCGTGGCCTCGACCTCGCTGCACTGGCGCGAGCGCACCAGTTCGATCAGCTGGGCGATGTATGCCCACTGCTGCTCGGCGATGTCGATCAGCGAGAAATTGCCAACCGGCCCGGTCGGCCCGTTGAGCATGAAGAAGTTGGGGAAGCCCGGAATGGACACGGCCAGATAGGCGCTGGGGCGCTTGGCCCAGACGTCGTTGAGCTTGACGCCGTCGCGCCCGACGACGTTCATCGGACGCATGAACTGGTCGGCCTTGAAGCCGGACGCCAGCACCAGCACGTCGAGCTGGTGCAGCTTGCCGTCGCGCGTGCGCACGCCGCCGGCCTCCACGCACTCGATGCCGTCGGTCACCAGCGCCGCCTGCGGATGCTGGATCGCGCGGTAGTAGTCCGGCGAGAAGATCAGGCGCTTGCAGGCGACGCGGTAGTCGGGCAACAGCTTGGCGCGCAGCACGGGATCGGCCACGCTATGGTTCAGGTTGTTGAGCGCGATGGCCTCGATCTCGCGGATTTCCGGCGAATTCGGGTCCAGCACGGCGTTGGTGAAGCGCTCCACGTTGGCGAGGTAGGTCTCCTCGTTCTGCATGCGGTGCAGCAGCACCGGATCGCTGCGGAAAGCGGCTTTCTGCTCCTCCGTGAAGGCGTCATTCTGGACCGGGAAGATCCACTGGGCGGTGCGCTGGAAGTGCGAGATCATGCTGGCGCGGCCGGCCAGCGCCGACATGATCTGCACCCCGGTGGAGCCGTTGCCGATCACGCCGATGCGCTTGCCGTCCAGCGCGACGGTGTGGTCCCAGCGCGCGCTGTGGAAACTGCTGCCGGCGAAGCTGTCCAGGCCCGCAATACTTGGCATGCTGGGGTGGTGCAGCACGCCGGTGGCGGCGATGACGATGTCGGCCTGGTCGCGCAGGCCGCTTTTCATGGCCAGGTGCCAGCGGCCGTCCTTGAATTCGCAGGCGACGATCTCCTCGTTGAAGCGGATCATCGGCTCGATCTGGTACTTCTGCACGGCCCGCTCGAAATAGGCCTGCACCTCGGCGCCGGGCGGCAGGAAGCGGGTCCAGTCCGGATTTGGCTCGAAGGAATAGGTGTAGGAGTGCGAGGGCACGTCGCAGGTCAGGCCCGGGTAGGTGTTCTCGCGCCATGTGCCGCCGACCCGCGCCGCCTTCTCGTAGATGGTCACGCTGGTGAAGCCGGCTTGCTTGAGCTTGATGCCGCTAAGAATGCCGGCCATGCCCGCGCCCATCACCACCACGCGCAGCTCGCGCGGCACAGTTTCGCTTGTCGTCATCATGTCCTCAGATAGGTTGGTCTCTATCGTCAGACTAGGGGATAGGCCCGCGCGCGGCCACCTCCGTTCGGACTAGGCGGGCGACCCGATGCCGCCGCATCGGCTACCGTGCCGTAGTCGAAAGCGAATTTGTCTGCGCTGCGATGGTAAATTTGTCTGCAACGAATTTTTCTCCGACCTTTTCAGGCGACGAGGATGCGATGGACTTGGTGGGCCAGTCCACCTCTCTGGAAACCTTCGCAGGCATACTCGACGGCGCAGCCATCGTCGAGCACTGCCGCCGGGCGCATTCCGTCGCGCAATACCGTGACTGGCTGGCCGACCCCGACGCCGCCATCTGGATCGCCGAGAGCGCTCACGCCAACGCCCCGGCCGGCTACGCGGTCGTCGCGCGACCCCAGTTGCCAGGCGCGGACGCGGCGCGCGACCTCGAGCTCAAGCGCATCTACCTGCTGAGCCGCTTCCACGGCGGCGGCACCGGCAAGCAGTTGCTGCGGCAAGCCGTCGAGTTCGTCACTGCTGCCGGTGCCGCCCGGCTTTTGCTGGGTGTGTATTCGGGCAATGAGGCGGCCATAGGCTTCTACTTGCGGCAAGGCTTTGTCCATCTGACCCACCGGCAATTCAATGTCGGCGGCCGGATGTATGACGACTACGTGCTGAGCCTGACGCTGTCGTCCTGAAGTTCAGCTTGCCGGGGATCGGCGGCGACAGCTTACGTCATTTCAGCCGCACTGCAACGGCGCTGGCGCCGAAGAGGGATCGACATAGCGCCGAATGGCAACCCCTGCGATATCCTTGCGGTGTTGCAAGGCGGCTAGTCGCCTTGGCAAGCGCTGCGGCTGGGATGGACGCTTCCCGATGTGGCAAATTCTAAATAAATGTTAATTCCTATTTCATCTGCCGTTACCAATAGAACCTGTATCAATTGTGCTATTCCGCCATCGCTGCCTCGTCAGGCAATCGGGAGTGCACAAATATCGTTCGGCTTTCGCTGTTAAGTATCTGATAAGTATCTGATCCGGTACCCCATATTGGCGCCTGGTGCAACCAGAAAACCGTTCCTCGCTAACGACAGTGGCAAGAGCTGCGTCCGGTCTGCGCACGCCTTGTTCGAACCAACGACGGGCTGGGCCGAGTCGTTGTCCGAATGAGCGATCGCGGCACACCCCTAATTATTGCAGGGCAACTTTGCGGATGTCGAATCGATTGCAAATGATAGTGTTTTTATCAACTAAAAATATGTTTATTCCATCATTGTTAATTCTTCTAGTCAACATTTTCTGTACATGTGACCTGTGAAATGGCAAAATACGGTCTTGCTCGAACATGACTCCGAGTTCCAGGTTCATTTTAAAGTGAATCGCATGTATGTGAATCAAATGAATACTCGGAAAAGTCGTTTTTGCTCGCGTACCGAGCGTGCCGCCTCACTGTGCGCGCCGGGCGTCGTCGTGCTGGCGCTGCTCGCGCAACGCGATGCGCTGGCAGCGGAACACCCCTCGGCCGCCTCCGTGCCGGATCTGACTGCCTTGCCGCTGGAGCAATTGCTGTCGATGGAAGTCTACAGCGCGTCCAAGTTCACCCAAAAAGTCAGCGAAGCGCCCTCGACCGTGACGGTGATTACGGCCGCCGACATCAAGGCGTTCGGCTGGCGCAGCATGGCAGAGGTGTTACGCAGCGTACGCGGCTTGTACGTCAGCTACGACCGCAATTACAGCTACCTGGGCGCACGCGGCTTTTTGCGGCCGGGCGACTACAACACCCGCTTCCTGTTGCAAATCGATGGCAGCCGCATCAACGACGCGGTCTACGACCAGGCCTCGATCGGCGCCGAATTTCCGCTCGAACTGGACTTGATCGAGCGGATCGAATATGTGCCGGGTCCCGGCTCGTCGATCTATGGCCCCAACGCGTTTTTTGGTGTCATCAACGTCATCACCAAGCAGGCCACCGATGTGCCCGGTGTGCACGCCAGCACGGAAGTGGGCCAGTTCGGCAGCCGCAAGGCTTCCGCCAGTTATGGCTGGAGCGGCGACGGCAACAGCTTGTTGCTGGCGGCCAGCCGGTACAAGAGCGATGGTCGGGATCTGTTTTTTCCTGAATTTGCGACGCCGTCGCAAAACAATGGCATCGCGCACGGACTCGATTATGAAAGCGGCGAGCGCTTTTATGCCAAGGGCAGCCTTGGCCCGTTGCGCCTGTCGCTGTTGCACGCCGAGCGCACCAAGGGGGTGCCGACGGCGTCGTTCGGACAAATCTTCAACGATCCGCAATCGCGCACCTTCGATAGCCAAAGCAGTATCGATGTCGGCTACACCACGGCCTTGTCGGCGAAGACCGAACTGGCGGCCCGGCTTTTTTTGGGCATTTACGATTCGGTCGGCGATTACATCTACAACAGTCCGGAACGCACCGTCGACCGTGACGGCAGCAAGAGTCACTGGTGGGGCGCGGACGTCAAACTGGTCAGCAGCCAGGCGGCCGGTCACAAGGTCGTCGCCGGCGTCGAATTTCAGCACGATTACCAAATCAAGCAATTTAGCTATGACGTCGCGCCGTATTTCAATTACCTGGCGGACGCACGCTCCGGCAAGCGCACGGGACTCTATGTGCAAGATGAAGTGACCCTGACCGATGCACTGTTGCTCAATGCGGGCGTGCGATACGACCGGCACAACGGCAACAGCGGCGTAGTCAATCCGCGGCTGGCTTTGATTTATCAGGCCACGCCTGCCACCACGCTCAAGGCGATGGCAGGAAGCGCGTTCCGCGAGGCGAACAACTACGAGCTCTATTATGCGATTCCCGGCCCTGCCGGGCAGCTGGCCAATCCCGCGCTCGCCAAGGAACACATCCGGAGCGCCGAACTGGCTCTGGTGCAGCAGTTGGCGCGTAACCAGCGCCTGACCGTGACCGCTTTCCAGAACATCGTCACCGGCTTGATCTCGCAAACCCTCGTCGCCGATACCGCGGAAGCGATTTTTCAGAATGCCTCGAACGTGCGCGCACGCGGCATCGAGACGGAATATGAACGCAGCTGGAATGGATCGGCCATGCTGCGCGCCAGTTACAGCTGGCAAAAGGCGCAGCAAAGGGATGCGAGCGCCATCAATTCGCCGGCCCAGCTGGCCAAGGTGAACTTCGCCGCACCGATCGGCGCGAGCCGCTGGCGCGCCGCGATCGAAGCCCAGTATGTCGGTGAGCGCGTCACCCTGAACGGGCGCACCGGCGGCTTCGTGCTGGCCAATGTCAACGTGTTTTCGGTCGGCCTGACACGGCACCTGGATGCGGCGCTCGGCATCTACAATGTGTTGAACCGGCGTTACGCCGACCCGGCCACCGGCGGACACACCCAAGACTCACTCGTGCAGGACGGGCGCAGCCTGCGCCTGACCCTCACGTATGCCAAGTGACATGGACGCCAGTACGCCGTTGGCATGCCGCCGGCGCCGGTTCGGACTGCTCTTGTTGGCGCCGATTTGCCTGATCCTGAGCCAGACGGCGTGGTGCGCACAAGCCGAGACAGTCGCCGCGGTGTCGGAATACCAAATGAAAGCGGCGTTCGTCTTTAACTTTGCCGTGTTCACCGAATGGCCGGCCGCAGCGCTGGCGAACGGTGCGCCGCTGGCGCTGTGCACGTATGCCGGCAATGAATTGCAACCCTTCCTGGCGAGCCTGAATGACAAGGTGGTCAATGGCCATAAGATCGTTGTGAAAACGCTGGCGGCGGCAGCGAGTTTGCATGCCTGTCACGTCTTGGTACTCGATAGCGCGGACCGCAAGCTGTGGAGCCGTATCAAGCAAACCGCGACCGAGGCCAGTATCTTGACGGTGTCGAACGAACCGGGCATCGACGATGACGGCACCGTGATCTCGCTCACTTTCGAGAACAGACGGATTGGTTTCGATGTCGACCTGGCGGCGGCGCGCCAGTCGCGCCTGACGCTGAGCTCCAAACTGTTACGCCTGGCCAGGAACACGAAATGACTGCCGTGCATCCCTCCCGCGCGATCGACCGCAACATGGCCATGGCCAATCTAATCATGGCCGGCGCCGCCCTGGGTGTGGCCAGCGTGATGTTGATCATGATTCAATTTGTTGCCCTGCGCAGCGCAATGGTCGACGACTTGCAGGTGCAGGCCCGTATCGTCGGCGGCAACAGCAGTGCGGCGCTGTTGTTCCAAGACCGCAAGGCCGGCAGCGAAATCCTGGCCGCCCTGGCCGTGTCGCCGAATGTGCGCAGCGCCGGCATCATCGATCGCGGCGGCCAGCTGCTGGCGTGGTACCGGCGCGACGGCGCAAGCGCGCCGCCGGCGCCCCCGGCCCAGCGCGACCAGGCGCTCTACCACTACACGCTCGACCATGTCGAAGTCGTCGAACCGGTGTTCGCCAACGGCGCCAGGATCGGTTCCGTGCAGATCTTCGCCACCATGACGCAGCTGTACCAGCGCTTGATCATGTATGCCGTCTTCACGCTGGCGGTGGCGATGTGCTCGTTCGTGCTGGCCCATTTGCTGGTGCGGCGCATGCGCGAAAAGGTGCGCCTGGCGGAAGCCCACCTGCACTATCTGGCCCACGTCGACGTGGTCACGACGCTGCCGAACCGCAATGAATTCAATGCGCGCCTGGCGGTGGCGCTGGAGCGGGCCGCGCGCCAGGGGAGCTGGGTCGGCCTGCTGTTGCTCGACCTGGACAATTTCAAGGTGGTCAACGACACGCTCGGCCACAACGCCGGCGACGCCTTGCTCAAGCTGGTGGCGCAGCGCCTGAGCAACAATCTACGCACCAACGACGTCATTTTCCGCATCGGCGGCGACGAATTCGTCGTCACGGTCGAGCCGGCCTTCGACGCGATCGAGCTCGAAGGCGTGGCGCGCCGCCTGATGGCCGCGCTGGACTTGCCGTTCGAGGTCGACGGCCATCAGCTGTACGTCACGGCCAGCATCGGCATCAGCAGCTTTCCGCGCGACGCGCGCGATTCCGACACCTTGACACGCAGCGCCGACACGGCCATGTACCAGGCCAAGAGCCTGGGCAAGAACGCATTCGCGCTCTTTCAGCCGGAGATGGATTTGCGCGCCCAGAAACGCTTGCGGCTCGAAGCGCATTTGCGCAACGCCATCGGCAGCGACGAATTGCGCCTGCATTACCAGCCGCAGATCGACATGGCCAGCGGCCGCATCGTCGGGCTCGAAGCGCTGGCCCGCTGGACCAGTGCGGAACTGGGCGTGGTCAGTCCGGGCGAATTCATCCCCGTGGCCGAAGAGAGCGGTGTCATCATTCCGCTGGGACGCTGGGTGTTGCAGACAGCCTGCCGCCAGATCGCGGCATGGCGCGATGCCGGCCTGCTCGAGGCGGTCGAGCATGTGTCCATCAATGTGTCCGCCTGCCAGACCAGGGAGGGCAGCTTGATGGGCGATATCGCCGACATCTTGGCGGAGACGAACTTGCCCCCCGGCTTGCTGGAGCTGGAGATTACGGAAAGCGTTTTGATGTGCAACGTCCAGGCGAACCTGGAACTGATGCAGCGTTTGCAAGACGCCGGCATCTACCTGTCGATCGACGACTTCGGCACCGGGTACTCATCGATGGCCTATCTGCGCCGTTTTCCGATCGGCCAGATCAAGATCGACCGCAGCTTCATCATCGACGTGCCCGGCAGCGGCGAGGCCATCGTGGCCGCCATCATCGCGCTGGCGCACAGCCTGCACATGACGGTGGTGGCGGAAGGGGCGGAGACGGCGCGGCAAGTGGAATTCTTGCGCAACGCAGGCTGCGACATGATCCAGGGATATTATTTTTCCCGTCCGCTGGCGGCCGAACAGGTCACCGCGTTGCTGCGCGAACGGCGACGCTGGGAGTTGCCGGGCGTGGTGCTGACCGGGACGTGAGCGCCGGCGCTGCGCCGACAGCATCGCCGTCACCGTAACGCGACCAGAACGACTACAATCGCAGCAGACTACGCGAGCTCATCGGCAAAGGCAGTGATCGGCGACGCGGACAACCAAGGGACGGAATTGATGGCGCGCAGCCAAACGACAAACGCGGGATGCGCCCGCTCGGCGATTCATGCCCTTTGCATGCTGCTGGCGTTACTGCCTTGTACCCAGGCGGCCCAGGCCGCTCAGCGCGTGCTCCTGTACGGCGACGAAAACTACCCGCCTTACAGCTACATCGCGAACCAGCGCTTCACCGGCATCGATGTCGACATCCTGCGCATGGCCGCCGCGAAGCTCGCTCCCGCATACGACATCAAACTGCTGCCGACTCCCTGGAAACGCGGACTGGCGATGCTGGAGGCCGGCGCTGCCTTTGGCCTGTTCCCCCCTGGCTTGAAACGCGATCGCCACTATATCGATCGCTACTCGACTGTCATCTTGCGTGAATCGGTCGTCGTGTTTTGCAACCGCGCCGTCATGCAGAGCCCCAGAAGCCATTTTCCGGACGACTTCGCCGGCCTGACGATCGGCATCAACGCGGGGTTCCTGCTGTCGGACCGGCTGATGCAGGCGGCCAATCGCGGCATCGTCAAGCTGGAACCTGCCAAGGACAACAACGCCAATCTGAGGAAACTGGCGCTGCACAGAATCGACTGCTACGCCAGCGATCGGGTGGCGGCGCTGTACTCCGCCAGGCAGCTTGCTGATGAACTGAGCGCGCAGGAGCGCCTGCCGCAGGTGGCGGCCGCGCTGTCCGATGAGAATACCTATATCGGTTACAGCGCCCGCAATGCCCCGGCGTACAAGGCCGATTTCATTGAAAAGATGGACGCCGTGCTGAATGCGATGAAGGCGAACGGTGACATCGACCGCATCATCGAACGCTATCTGAAGGGGCCGTAGCGGCGGGCGCTCAACGCACGCTCTCGGTCAAGACGCGGCCTTCGGCGGCGGCCGGCGGGCGCACATGCAGCAAGAACGCCAGCGTCGGCGCGATGTCGACCACCTCGGCATACTGGCCGTACGCGCCCGGCTTGATCCAGCGCTTGCCCATCAGTATCAGCGGCACGTTGGTATCGTACGCATACGGCGTGCCGTGCGACGAACCGCCGGCGCCGGTGCCGAAGTACCAGTACGGCTTCGGCACCACCATCAGCTCGCCCGACAGCTGGCGGTTCCAGGCGCGCCGCATCAGCTTGTCCATGCGCGTGTCGGCCAGCGCGCCGGTTTCGAACTGGCTGCGCGTGTACACCTGGGCGATCCCTTGCTGGTCCAGCAGGAAGCGCGCGGCGGCGTGCTCGACCACGTCGTGCGCCAGTCCTCGCTGGTCCATCAGGGCGCCGTCGAGATGAACGTTGGGCAGCGACGTCGCCAGCACCAGCTTGTCGGCGCCAAACTTGGCCAACAGGTGGCCGTTAAGCGCGGCGATCAGCTGCTTGCCGTCGACCCGGCCGGCATCGAGATGGCGCGCCTGCGAAAACTCCGGCACGTTGGTGAAGCCGTGGTCGGCGGTGAGCACGACGATGACATTGTCGGCCCCGATGCGCTGGTCGAGATAGCTGAAGAAGCCGGCCAGCATGCGGTCGAGCCGCTGCAGGTGATCGTGCGACATCTTGCTCTCCGGCCCGAACGCGTGGTTGATATAGTCATGCGCCGACAGGCTCACGCCGAGCAGGTCGGGCACGCCGGCCGGATTGCGGCCGAGGTTTTCGCCTTCCACCGCGGCGCGCGCGAAGTTCAAGGTCAGCTCGTCGAGGAAGGGGCCGGTCTTGAGGGCCTCGAAATACGCCGCGTCGAGCTGGCCGCTGTCGCTCGCGTAGGTGTAGGGGAAATGGTTCTTCAGCCCGGGCTTGGCGGGATAGGAGTCGTCGGCGGCGTCGCCCGCGTAGGCGGCGTCGGCCAGCAGCGGCTTCCACGTTTTACCGTAGTAGCGGTCTTGCGGGCGTGTGGCCTGGTAGCGCTGCACCCATGCCGGATGGGCTGACATGTAATACGTGCTGCTGGCGAAGTTGCCGCTCTGGTCCATGTACATATAGGCAGTGCCGGTCTTGCCTGCCAACAGGATCGCGCCGCGGTCCTTGCCGGACACGGTCACCACCTTGGCACGGTTGCCGCTGGCATAGCGCATCTGGTCGCCCAGCGTGTCGACCCGCAGCTTGGCCGGAGAGGTGCCGTCGCCCGGCTTGGTGGCTTCGCCGATGTAGCTGTAGGCGGCGTCTTCGGTGCAATAGACCGACGCATGGGTCACGGGGTCGATCCAGTTGTTGCCGATGATGCCGTGCTGGTACGGGTAGGCGCCCGACAGCACGGCGGCGTGGCCGACCGCCGTCACGGTCACGCCGTGGGCCTGGTGGGCATTGCCGAACGACGCACCCTGGTCCAGCAGGCGTCGAAATCCGCCTTGGCCGAACTGATCGCGGTAACGCAGCACTTGTTCGCCGGGCAGGCCATCGACGACCAGCACGACCACCAGCTTCGGCGTCGACTCCGCAGGTATGGGCGCGCGCGCGGCCCCGTGCGCCGGCATGGTCGCCACGGTGGTCAGCAGCAGGATGGCGCGTAGCCATGGACGGGGCGCGTGCAAGCGGTGGGTCATAGTCATTCTTCGGGTAAGCGATCGCTGGATGAGGTGCTGGCGACAGCCTACCCTACTTGGTTGACAAGAATATGACAATCCGCGCGCGTGCGGATCCTGTCGCGCGTCCGACCACAATACTCGATTAGTTTCCACAAAGAATGTAGATTTGACGCAACGGTTTTTTTGTAAAATGTTTGCCGCTATTTTTTGTAACAATCAAGGTGCCACCCGCTGCCTTCATTCGGCGCTGCCGGGCACGGCTGCAGGTGCCATGTCACCGCGGACCATGCGCGCAGGCGTCGAATGGCCGGACTATTCGACAAAAAAGGTGCGCACGGAACCCACTGTTAAATGCGTTTCATCGATTTGTTGGTTAATATAAACCCTGCGTGAAATTTCCTTGAAGTAATTTTTTTGCAAGAATGGCGTAGTATTGGCATTGTTAGGTATCGATGAAACTTTCTTCCTCCAACGCGCTGGCCATACTGCCGGCGGCGTCGACGGCGCGGCCAGCCGGGCGGGCGCGATGAACCAGGCGCTCGCCGACCTCGAACGGCCCTTGCAGGCGATCTTCGCCGACGAGGCATGTCTGCACCTGGCGCACATCGATGCCAGCCTGGCCGCGCTGGGCGAGCACGCCGCGCCGCAGGCGGCCCTGCTGCTGTCGATCCAGGATGCGCTGCACACGCTCAAGGGTGCCGCGCGCGCCATCGGCCTGGGCGAACTCGAATATCTGTGCCACGCGATGGAGCAGGTGTTCGCCGCCGCCGCTGCCGCCCGTGTGACGCTGACGCCGGCGCAGCTGGCGCGCCTGCGTTCGGCCATCGGCGTCGCCGCTACGCTGGTGGCGCCGCCGACCGGGCGCAGCCGCAACCAGGCACTGGCGCTGATCGGGCAACTCGATGCGCTGGCGCGCGAACTGGCCGCCGCGCCACCTCGGCCATGACGTCCACGCTCATCCCCCACGTGATTGCGCCCGAGCGGGTCGACATCCTGGTGGTCGAAGACAGCGCCACCCAGGCGCACTTCCTGGCCCAGCTGCTCCTCACGGCGGGCGGTTACCACGTGCGCATCGCCGCCAACGGACGCGAGGCACTGCGCGCCGCGCGCGAGGCGGCGCCGACGCTGATCGTGAGCGACATCGCGATGCCCGAAATGGACGGTTTCGCGCTGTGCCAGGCGGTCAAGCAGGATCCGGCGCTGCGCGCCATTCCGGTGATCCTGCTGACCTCCCTGACCAGCCTGTACGACGTCATCAAGGGGCTTGACTGCGGCGCCGACAATTTCATCCGCAAGCCGTTCGACAGCACCTACCTGCTGGGGCGCATCCGCCTGATCCTGGCCAACCGCGCGCTGCGCGCGAGCGAGCGGGTGCAACTGGGGATGCAGGTCAACCTGGGCGGCCAGACCCATTTCATCACCGCGGAACGCCAGCAGATCTTCGACCTGCTGATCTCGACCTACGAGGAAGCGATCCAGATGACCGAGCAGCTCAAGGCGCAGCAGGAGCGCATCGCGCACTCCTACCAGTCGCTCGAGGGGCTCTACAAGATCGCCGAGGCGCTCAATCCGGCGCTCACCGAGCAGGCGGTGGGCGAATTGGCGCTCGAGCGGCTGCTCGACTTCCCCGGCGTGCTCGGCGCCTGCATCAAGCTGTGCGACCCGGACGGCCGGCTGCGCCTGATCGCCGCGCGCGAATTCGACGCCGGCGCCGGCGCCGACCAGGCGTGCGTGTCCTGCCACTGCGAGCGCCAGCTGCAGCGCGGCCAGCTGATCCTGCCGCAACTGGTGCCGAGTTGCGAACAGGTGGCGCTGCCGCACGCCTGCATCCCGCTGGCCACCGGCACCGGCACGCGCGGCGTGCTGTGCCTGATGACCGGCGCCGGCGTCGCGCTCAACGACGAGGAATGGCAGGTGCTCGAAACGGTCGGCAACCAGATCGCCGTCGCCATCGAGCGCGCGCGCCTGTACGGCAGCATGGAGGCGCAGGTCAAGGAACGCACCGAGGCGTGGCAGTCGGAGCGCAACCTGCTCGCGGCGGTGGTCAACACCAGCGGGGCGCTGGTCTGCATGGTCGACCCGGACGGCGTGATCCGCCGGTTTAACCCTGCCTGCGAGGAGTCGATGGGCTGGCCGGCGCTCGAGGCGATCGGCCGCAACTGCTGGGACGTGTTCCCGAAGGCCAGCGGTTCGCCCGGCCTCGAGCGCTTCTTCGACCACGCGCCGCTGCAGAGCAAGCCGACCCAGGTGCGCGGCCAGTGGCTGGCGCGCGACGGCAGCGCGCGCGCGATCATCTGGTCGACCACGTGGCTGAGCCGGCCCGACGGCACGCTCGAATACTTCCTCGGCACCGGCGTCGACGTGACGGAACTGCGCGGGGCCGAAGAAAAGGTACGCTTCCTGAGCAATTTCGATGCGCTGACCGGCTTGCCGAACCGGATCCTGATGCGCGACCGGGTCCACCAGCTGCAGGAAAAGGTGGTCGCCAGCAAGCAGGTGATGGGCTTGCTGCTGATCGAGCCGGAGCGCCTGCGCCGCATCGGCGAGAGCCTGGGCAACGACGCCGCACAGGCGATGCTGGTGCAGATCGCCGAGCGCCTTGCCCAGTGGGGCCAGGAGGAGGCGAGCGTGGCGCGGGTGGGCGAGCGCAGTTTCGCCATCGTCGCCGTGCGCGCCAGCGCCGACGAGCTGTCGGCCCTGGCGCGCCAGGTGCTGGCGGCGATGAGCGCACCGTTCAGCTTCGAGCAGGAGGAGCTGCATCTCGATCCGTGCATCGGCATCGCGGTCTTCCCCAACGACGGCGAGGATTACGACGCCATCGTGCAGGGCGCCGAGGCGGCGCTGCGCGGCGCCATGCTCAGCAAGGCGCAGCGTTACCAGTTCTACCGGCCCGAATTGAACCAGGACGCGCACGAGCGCTTCAAGTTCGAAAGCGCGCTGCGCCGCGCCGTCGAGCGCGACGAGTTCCTGCTGCATTACCAGCCGCAGGTGAGCCTGGCCAGCGGCGCCATCATCGGCGTCGAGGCGCTGGTGCGCTGGCAGCATCCCGAGCTCGGCCTGGTCGCGCCGGGCAGCTTCATCGGCCTGGCCGAGGAAACCGGCCTGATTTTGCCGATCGGCGAATGGGTGCTGCGCCGCGCCTGCGAGCAAAGCTGCGCGTGGCAGCGCGAGGGGCTGGCGCCGCTGCCGGTATCGGTCAACCTGTCGGCGCGCCAATTCTCCGAAAGCATCGTCGCCACCGTCGCGCGCATTCTCGCCGAAACCGGGCTGGCGCCGCACCTGCTCGAACTCGAACTGACCGAAAGCGCGTCGATGGAAGATCCGCAGAAGAGCTTCGAGATCCTGCGCCAGCTCAAGGACATGGGGGTGCAGCTGGCGATCGACGATTTCGGCACCGGCTACTCGAACCTGAACTACCTGAAACGCTTCCCGGTCGACAAGCTCAAGCTCGACCAGTCGTTCGTCAAGGACATCACCTGCGATGCCGACGACCTGTCGATCGCGCGCGCGGTGATCGCCATGGCGCACGGCCTGCGCCTGACGGTGATCGCCGAGGGCGTCGAGACGGCCGACCAGCTGGCGCTGCTGGCGGCCAATGGCTGCGATGAAATCCAGGGCTACTTCTTCAGCCGGCCGGTCGACGGCGAGGCCTGCGCGGCGATGCTGCGCGCGCACAAATCGCTGGCGGTGGCCGGCCAGGCGCGCCAGCCGCCGCGCCAGGCGCGCGCGCGCAGCTGGCGGCGCACGCCGCGCGCCTGAGAGGCCGAGAATCGGCCGCTGGGCGCAGGCCGCCGCGCGCAGCGGAAAACAGACATTTTTGCGCATCGACAGCAGTATCAGTTGTTAATTTTTAGACACAACTGTATCATCGGCAGCGCTCCGCGCTGCGCGGACCCAACCAGAAGCGGGCGTGACGATGAAATTGTTGTTGAAGGTGAATCTGTTGCTGGTGGCCGCATTCGGCGCCGGCCTGGCGGTGACGGGCGTGTTGACCAACCAGGTCTTGCAGGACAATGCCAAGCGCGAGGTGCTCAGCCATGCCAGCCTGATGATGGAGGCGGCGCTGGCGGCGCGCAGCTACACCAGCAGCGAGATCAAGCCGCTGCTGGCGGCGCGGCTCGACAAGGAGTTCTTGCCGCAGTCGGTGCCGTCGTACGCCGCCACCCAGAGCTTCGCCAAGCTGCACGAGCTGTACAAGAACTACAGCTACAAGGAGGCGACCCTGAACCCGACCAACCCGCGCGACCGCGTCGTCGAGTGGGAGGCGGACGTGGTGCGCAACCTGCGCGACCATCCCGAACTGAAGGAAATGGTGGGCGAGCGCACCACGCCGTCCGGCCCGTCGCTGTTCCTGGCGCGCCCGATCCAGATCAAGGACGGCCAGTGCCTGGCCTGCCACAGTACGCCGGCGGCGGCGCCGGCCAGCATGAAGGCGCTGTACGGCGACGCCAACGGCTTCGGCTGGAAACTCAATGAAATCGTCGGCAGCCAGATCGTCTCGGTGCCGCTGGAAGTGCCGCTCGAGCAGGCCGGGCGCGCGCTGCGGGTGATCATGGGCGGCATGCTGGCCACCTTTGCCGGCATCCTGGCGCTGGTCAACCTGGTGTTGTACAGCCTGCTGCTCAAGCCGATGCGCAAGATCACCCGGATCGCCGACGCGGTCAGCGCCGGCCGGCTCGACGCCGAGCCGTTCGACATCCGCGGCGACGATGAGATCGCGGTGCTCGGCAATGCCTTCAACCGCATGCGGCGCAGCGTCGAAAAAGCCATGGCGCTGTTAGGCTGACATGGCCCACGACGTCTTCCTCAGCTACGCGCACGCCGACAAGGTCTTTGCCGACGCGATCTGCCACAAGCTCGAAGCGAATGCGATTCGCTGCTGGGTCGCGCCGCGCGACATCCGGCCGAGCGAAGACTGGGCCGAGGCGATCATCAATGCGATGGACCATGCGCAGGTGCTGGTGCTGGTATTTTCGGCCAATTCGAACCGCTCGCCGCAGGTGCGGCGCGAAGTCGAGCGCGCCGTCAACAAGGGCCTGCACATCCTGCCGCTGCGCATCGAGAACGTGCCGCTGTCGAAAAGTCTCGAATACTTCATCAGCACCCAGCATTGGCTCGACGCGCTCGACGGCGAGATCGATTTCCACCTCGGCCAGCTGCACGAATGCATCGCGGTGCTGCTCGAGCGCGGCGCTGCGGGCGCGCCGGCGCGCCCGCAGGCGGCCGCCGCCGCCATGCCGGTGCCGCCGGCCGCGGCCGCGCCGGTGGCGAGCGTCTTCGACCCGCAGCTGCTGGCCATGCTGGAAGCCGCGCTGGCGCAGGTGCTCGGCCCGATCGCCAAGCACCTGGTGCGGCGCGGCGCGCAGTTTGCGAGCAGCGCGCAAGAGCTGGTGACGGCGCTGTCGCTCGAAATCGACGACGGTAACGAGCGCAAGCTGTTCGTCACGCGCTGCCGCACCGCGCTCGGTTAGGCGGCTTGCTGCGCGTGCAAGACGCCGTCATCGATCCGCACGAAAGCGCCGGCGCGGCACCGTTCGTGGTCGCCATCGGCGGCCACCGCGACCTCCATCCGGACGACATCGGCGCGGTCGGCGAACGGCTGTACGAGGCACTGCAACTGGTGGCGGCTAGCCTGCCGCACACGACGCTCGATTGCCTCTCGCCGCTGGCCGACGGCGCCGACCAGCTGTTCGCCGCGCAGGTGCTGCGGCTGCGCGCGGCGGCCGAACGGCCCGAGCGGATACGCCTGCTGGTGCCGCTGCCGATGCCGCTGGCGCAGTACTGCGCCGAGCAGGGCGGGGCCGACGGCGCCGCGTTCGCCGCGCGCATCGCGCCGTTCCTGCAGGCGGCGGCGTGCGTGTTTACCATACCGCAGCTCGAACTGGACGCCACCGCCGGCACGGCGCCGAGCGCGGCCAACGCGCCCTACGCGCGCCTGGTGCGCTATCTGGCGCTGCACGCCCAGCTGGTGATCGCCGTGTGGGACGGCCAGCCGACGCCGCTGGCCCCCGGCGGCACGCTCGACCTGGTCAACACCCGGGTACACGGCTTCGATCGCTGCCATGCGCGGCGCAGCGCCGCCCGTTTGGCGCCGCCGCAGTGCGGCAGCGTGCTGCACGTGCACACACGGCGCGCCCGCGACGGGCCCGCGGCGCTGGCGCCGGCCGCCACAGTGCCGCTGCGCGCGCTGGCGCCGGCGGGGCAGGGCGGCGACGCGCGCGCCTGCATCCGCGCCGCCGGCGCCGAACTCGATGCGTTGAACCGCCAGCATCACGCGATGCTGGCCGCCGGCGCCGGCGCCTACCGCGCGCGGCTGGCGGCGGCGCGCGCCGACCTGCTGGCCAGCCTCGCGCCGGCGGCCGCGCCCGACGCGGCGCTGGCGGCGCTGGTGTCCAGCTTCGCGGTGGCCGACGTGCAGGCGGCGCACGCCAAGCGGCGCTGGCGGCGCTGCTGGGTCGCCATCGCGCTGGCGGCAGTGCTGGCCGCCTCGTCGTCGCTGATGCGCCTGCTGAGCGACGAATTCGGCGACCTGATCGAGACCTTGTGTTACGCCGGCGGCGCCGCCGCCGCGGTCGGCACCTACCTGTGGGTGGCGCGCAGCGGCCGCGCCAATGCCTACCTGTGCTATCGCGCCCTGGCCGAGGGCTTGCGGGTGCAGCTGTACTGGCAGGCCGCCGGCAGCGCCGAATTGGTCAGCGACCATTACCTGATCAAGCAGCGCGACGACGCCGGCTGGGTGCGCGCCGCGCTCGACGCGCTGACGTTGCGCCAGGCCGGCGCGCCGCAGCCGCCGGCGCGGGTCGCGCGCGGCTGGATCGACGCCCAACTGGCCTATCTCGACGGCCCGCACATGCTGCTGCGCCAGCGCCAGCAAGGCCGTTCGACGGCATGGGGCCGGCGCCTGCTGGCCGCGGGGCTGGTGTGCGCGCTGGCCGGCATCGTGCTGGTGCTGCAGGGCGCGATGCGCAGCGCGTGGCTGCTGGTGCTGATCATCATCGGCATGAAGCTGCTCACCGACGTCGGCGCCGCCTGGCTGTCATTCAACGGCAAGATGGCGCACCAGGAGACGCTGCGCCAGGCGGGCCATCTGCGCGCGGCATACCGGCGCGCCGACCGGGCGCTGCGGGCCGCCGGCGAAGATGGCGAGGACGCCGCGGATCTGCTGTCGGCGCTAGGCAAGGAAGTGCTCGACGAGAACGCCAACTGGCTGCGCCTGTACCTCGAGCGGCGCATGAGCTGGCACGACAAGTGAGCCGGCGCAGCCTCAGTTGATGCAGACGACGCGCACGTGCTTCATGTCGGTGGCGCCGTACAGCACCTTTTCGATGCCGTCCATCTTCAGCGTCAGCATGCCGTCGCCCTGCGCCGCGCCGACCAGCTCCGCCAGGCGCGCGCGCTCCTGCACCAGTTGCTTGATCCGGTCGGTCGCCACCATCAGTTCGTGCAGGCCGATCCTGCCCTTGTAGCCCCGGGTGCACTGGCTGCAGCCGACCGGCTGGTAGAGCGTGAAGTTGCCGGCGCCGTCGGCATGGCGCTCGCTCCACATCGCCCGCACCTGCGCCTTGCGCGCCGCCGTCTGTTCGCCGCTCGACGGCGCCGGCCGCAGCTCGGCGCAGTATTCGGTCAGCAGGGCATCGACTTCCTGCTCGGTGGCGCGGTATGGTCTGCGGCAGTTCAGGCACAGGCGCTTGGTGAGCCGCTGCGCCAGCACGCCGAGCAGCGCGTCGGCGCAGGTAAACGGCTCCATCCCCATGTCGAGCAGGCGCACGATCGACTCCGCCGCGCTGTTGGTGTGCAGCGTGGCGAGCACAAGGTGGCCGGTCAGCGACGCCTCCAGGCAGATTGAGACGGTCTCCTTGTCGCGCATCTCGCCGACCATGATGATGTCCGGATCGGCGCGCAGGAACGAGCGCATGACGGTGGCGAAATCGAAGCCGGTCTTGCGGTTCACCTGCACCTGGCGCAGCCCTTTCTGGGTGATTTCGACCGGGTCTTCGGCGGTCCAGATTTTCGCCTCCGGCGTGTTCAGCGCGTGCAGCACCGAGTGCAGCGTGGTGGTCTTGCCCGAGCCGGTCGGGCCGCACACGAAGAACAGACCGTGCGGATTGGCGATCACCTGCTTGAGGCGGCGCAGGTTCTGCGGCAGCACGCCGAGCTGCTCGAGGGCGATCGGCTCGCCGGCGCTGAGGATGCGCATCACCACGTCCTCGACCGCGCCGGCGGTGGGGATCGTCAGCACCCGCAGTTCGATGTCGAGCGGCGCGTACTTGAGGAAGTTGATCTTGCCGTCCTGCGGCTTGCGGTGCTCGGAGATGTCGAGGTCGCACATGATCTTGATGCGCGCCAGCAGCTTGCTGCGGTAGCTCGCCGGGACCTCGGCATATGGCTCGAGCGAGCCGTCCTTGCGAAAGCGCACCAGCGTCTTGTCGGCGCCGGTGCCCGGCTCGATGTGGATGTCGGAGGCGCCCTGGCGGTAGGCGTCGACGATGATCGTGTTGACCAGCCGGACCAGTTCATCGTCGTCCACCGAGCCGGCATCGACCGGCGCCTGGGTGGCCTCGTCGTCCTGCTCCTGCATACCCGACAGCAGGGCGTCGACGGTGCCGCCGTCGGCCAGGCCGCCGAAGAAGCTGTCGACGGTGAGCTTGAATTCGACATTGGTGGTGACGCGGAACACCAGTCTGGCCTTGGGGAACAGCTGGTTGACCATGCGCGCCTGCCTGACCTGATCGGGGTCGGGCGCCAGGATCACCAGCACGTCCTGCTGGTGATCGATCAGCAGCCAGCGGTTATGTTCGACGAACTCGCGCTTGAGGTTCTTCAGCAGGCCGCCCGGCTTGAGCCGGTCGGCGCGAAACGGTTCGTACGGCACGCCGTAAAACTTGGCCAGCGCGGCCCCAAGCAGCGGCAGGCGGACCCTGTATTCGTCGACCAGGATCTGTTCCAGATCGGCGCCGGCGGCATCGGCCGCGCTGCGCGCGCGCGCGAGTTCGGCCGCGCTCAGGACGTCGTCGCGGATCAGGAAGTCGTATTTGGAGCGCGGCGCCGACGGCGGCGGTTGGCAGCGCCGCAACGACATGGCCAGCGCCGCGCCGACTTCCCTGAGCGCTTCGGCGGCGATCGAGCGGAACGCCTTGCCGGAACGATGATTGACCAGCTGCAGCACGCCGAGCAGGCCGTGCGCGTCCACCAGCGGGGCGACCAGCATCTGGCGCGTGCGCTGGCCGGTGCGCGCGTCGAGCTCGCGCGAAAATCGCAGCTCCGGCGCATGCGCGGCCAGTTCGTCGTCGTCGTAGACATCGCGGATGCACAGCGGGCGCCGGTGCAGCGCGACGTAGCCGGCCACGCTGTGATCCGAGACCGCCAGCGTCAGCTCGCTGGCGGTGGCCGCACCGGTGTGGTGGCGCGGGAAGATTGTCGCCTGGTCGTCGCTGACCGCGTACAGCGCGAACCAGCTGCATTCGAACAGCGCGCAGATATGCGTCGTCACGTCGCGCATCGCCTGCTCGGAGTCGTCGGCGGCGCGCAGGCGCGTGGCGAACGACAGCATCCGGCGAAAGAACAGCAGGCGGCTCTGGCGGCCGTCCGCCGGCGGCGCGTGGGAGGATGCTGCGATCGGCGGGTTTTCCATGGCGGACCGGGCGCGCTAGCGCAACATGGAGGGAGTATTCCAGGTCGCCTCGGCGCTCGCTGGCAGCAAGCGCCGGTTGGCCGCCTGGATGGCGCCGATGTCGATGATCGCGCCCGGCTCCAGGCCGCCGCGTTTGTCGTCGCGATCCTGGATCGACAGCGCGCTCAGATATTTTTCAAGGTGGACCGGGTCATGGCGGAACAGGCAGATGCGCTCCCAGATATGCGGGTAGGCCGTCTTCAGGTGGCCGGAACGGGCGAGTTCGTCGAGCGCGGCGACGGCCAGGCCCGCCCCATCGTCGCGCGGCGGCGCAAGGACGGCGCTGTCGCCGCGCGAGGAGTAGGGCGCCAGGCAGCGGCGCATCTGCTCGGCCGACGGCGGCCGCTGCAGGCTCCAGCGGATGCATTTGACGCCGGCACTGCGCAAGGCGGCGCTGGCGGCATCCTCCGGCGTTTCCTCGCCCGCCGCCAGCTCGATCACCAGCACCAGGTTGAAGGCGGCATCGAAGATGGCGTAGTCGACGCGGCGCTTTTGCAGCGGCACCTGTAACGCGCGCAGCTGGCGCGGATCATCGCAGGGCGGCGCGATCAGCGCGCTGAGGGCGATGCGTGGGAAGACATGGCAGTGCGCATGGCAGCGCGGCAGCTCGCCGAGCAAGCGGGCATGCAGCTGTTGCTCGGCGGCCCCGTAGAACGGCTTTCTTCTATAGGCGGGGGCAACAGCGCTATATTTTCTGGAAAACAGCGAAAGCATGACGGACCTCGTTGAGAGCGCGTGCCGCGCCGTACGCGCTGGCATTTCCGATCGTCAAGTATAGCGACGGCCTGCGCTTTCCCTCCGTGCCAAGCGGGCCGCAGTTGCGATGAATCAAATGTTCAACGCCGCTTCGGCGGGTAGACGGTTCAGCGCGTGTCTGAATGCCGGCACTGACCCCCGGGGGGGATTGAGAGAAATCAAATCATCGCTATTTATTTGTTGTTATTTCACAAACATCATTGAAACAGGCGTACATTCGAGGTGTACTGACGTTGTCCACGCCGACGCGGCGGTTTCGACCTGTCCTGACGTCGCCATTCATCCGCTCCGGTTACGCCGCTGCCCAGGCGTGGCAGGCACCGGGCTCACAGGAGATCGGTAATGCTACTCAGAAAGTTCAGCCGCGCCATCGCGCTCGCCGCAGTTGCCGCAGTGGCCATCGGCGCCAGCGTCGGCACCCCGCTGGCACGGGCCGACGAAACGTGCAACTCGCCCTTCCTGTCGAACCTGATCAAGGGCCAGGAGGACTACCTGTACGTCTGGACGCTCGGCGTGGCGGGCCTCGGCGACGGCTCGGACAAGCTCGTCACGCTCGACGTCAACCCGCGCTCGCAGCGCTATGGCCAAGTGGTGGCGCAGGTGTCGGTGGGCGGGCGCGGCGAGGCCCATCACGCCGGCTTCACCGACGACCGCCGCTACCTGTGGGCCGGCGGGCTCGACGACAGCAAGATCTACGTGTTCGACGTCCATGCCGATCCGGGCAAGCCCAAGCTGGTCAAGACCATCACCGATTTCGCCGCCCGCAGCGGGCTGGTCGGCCCGCACACCTATTACGCGATGCCGGGCCGCATGCTGATCGGCGCGCTGTCGAACAGCAAGGACCACGGCGGCGCCACCGGCATGGCGATGTACAGCAACAAGGGCGATTTCATCAGCAAGGTCGACATGCCGACCGGACAGGGCGGCGACGGCTACGGCTACGACATCGCCATCAATCCGGCCAAAAACGCCATGCTGACGTCGAGCTTCACCGGCTGGAATAATTACATGATGGACCTCGGCCAGCTGATGAAGGACCAGTCGGCGATGAAGCATTTTGGCGCCACCATGGTGATGTGGAACCTGAAGTCGATGAAGCCGGAGAAGATACTCAGCGTGCCCGGCGCGCCGCTCGAGATCCGCTGGTCGCTCAAGGAGGGTGACGACTGGGCCATCACGGCCAGCGCGCTGACGTCGTCGCTATGGCTGGTCAAGAAGGATGCCAAGGGCGAGTGGCAGGCGAGGTCGGTGGCGCCGATCGGCGACCCGGCCAAGATCCCGCTGCCGGTCGATATCTCGATCACGGCCGACGCCAAGGGCTTGTGGGTCAACACCTTCATGGACGGCACCACCCGCTATTTCGACCTGAGCAACCCGGAGGCGCCGAAGCAGACCTACGCCAAGCACACCGGCGCGCAGGTGAACATGGTGTCGCAAAGCTGGGACGGCAAGCGCCTCTACATCAGCACCTCGCTGCTGGCGAACTGGGACAAGAAGGGCGCCGACGACGAGCAGTTCGTCAAGCTGTTCGCCTGGGACGGCAAGGAGCTCAAGGAGACCTGGAAGGTCGATTTCTACAAGCTCAAGCTGGGCCGCGCCCACCACATGAAACTGGGCGCCGCCAGCGCGCCGCGCAGCGCCGCGCTGGCGTCGCGGTGAGCGCCGGGGCCGCTTGACAAGGCCGCCG
Organism: Pseudomonadota bacterium; assembly: GCA_030272785.1. Taxonomy (GTDB): domain Bacteria; phylum Pseudomonadota; class Gammaproteobacteria; order Burkholderiales; family Burkholderiaceae_D; genus JAFCUW01. The sequence goes on along the minus strand of JARXKM010000010.1, from coordinate 2,841 downwards.
CGTGCGCGCGAGGATGCAGCAAATGTCCATCCACGGGCCATTGCCATGACCATTCTCGCGCGCGCGGCGGGCGCGCTGGCCTTGTCGCTATCGGCGAGCTTGCCGGCGCCCTTGCCGGCGGGCGCGGCGGCGAGCCTGGGCTTCGTCCCGCCGGCGCCGGGCACCTACCGGCTCGAGCACATCATGCGCGCCCCCGATGGCATCGTGCTCGACAGCGACGGCAGCGTGCACCGCTTCGCCGAGTTTTCCACCGGCAAGGTGACGCTGTTTTCCTTCATTTACACGTATTGCACCGACGCCAAGGGCTGCCCGCTGGCGTACGAAACGTTGCACGGCCTGAAGAAAACGATATCCCAGGATCCCGCCCTGCGCAACCGGGTCCGCTTTGTCAGCATGAGCTTCGATCCGCGGTTCGACACCCCCGAGGCGATGCGCGCTTACGGCGGCGACGACGCGCGCGCGCGCGCCGGGCTGCGCTGGTATTTCCTCACCACGCGCTCGGGAGCACAGCTCGCGCCCTTGCTCGACGGATTTGGCCAGGATGTCGACCTGGCCGCCGAGCAGCCGCCCAACCAGCGCGTGCCGACGCTGAGCCACATGCTCAAGGTCTACCTGATTGATGCCAGCGGCAGCGTGCGCGAAATCTACAGCACCTCCTTCCTGCAGCAGCAGGTGCTGCTCAACGATATCAAGACCTTGCTGCTCGAACGGCCATGAAATGCGCCGCCGTGCTCGGCGCGACCGGCGTCCTGTGCGCCATCCTGTGCGCCTGCCAGCGCGGCCCGGTGGCGCCGCTCGGCCTGCCGCCGCCGCCAGGCACGGCGAGCACGGCCCAGGCCGATCTCGGCCGCAAGCTGTTCATGGATCGGCGCCTGTCGGCCAACAACACGATGTCCTGCGCCATGTGCCATGTGCCTGAGCAGGGCTTCGCCGCCAACGAACTGGGCACCGCGATCGGCGTGAACGGGCGCAGCCTGCGGCGCAACGCCCCGACCCTGCTCAACGTCGCCTATGTCGGCTCGCTGTTCCACGACGGCCGCGAAAGCACGCTCGAGCGCCAGGCGTGGGCGCCGATGCTCAACGCCGCCGAAATGGGCAATCGGTCGGTGCAGTCGGTGGCCGCCAAGATCGGCGCGATGCCAGACTACGCCGGCAGGTTCGAAGCCGCGTTCGACGGCCGCGGGCCGGACCGGGCCACCATCGGCGCGGCGCTGGCCGGCTACCAACGCACGCTGGTGGCGGCCAATGCGCGCTTCGACCGCTGGCGCTACGGCCACGATGCGCAAGCCCTCGACGGCGCCGAACAGGCCGGATTTGCGGTGTTCGCCGGCAAAGGGCGCTGCATCGCCTGCCACACCGTCGGCGCGCGGGCGGCGCTGTTCGCCGACGGCGCCTTCCACAACACCGGCATCGGCTGGGCGCGCAGCCAGGCGCCGCCCCGGCGCACTGCGGTGCGGCTGGCCGACGGCGTGTTCGCCGAACTCGACGAGCGGGATTTGCGCGCCGTGTCCGACCCGCCGCAGGCCGACCTCGGCCGCGCCGAAGTGACGCATGCGCCGGCCGACCGCTGGGCCTACCGCACGCCGAGCCTGCGCAACATCGCGCTCACCGCGCCGTACATGCACGACGGCTCGCTGGCCACGCTGGAAGAGGTGATCGATTTTTACCAGCGCGGCGGCATCGACAATCCGCTCAAGGACCGCCTGCTGCAGCCGCTGCAGCTGAGCGAGGTGGACAAGCGCAACCTGGCCGCCTTCCTGCGCAGCCTGACCGGCGACAACGCCGTGGCGCTGGCACGCCTGGCCAGGCGCGAGCGGATCGATCATCCGATCCCGGTTGCCCCTTCAGCCGGGCTGGCAGTGCGGGTCGACGCAGTGCCCAAGTAGCAAGCGCGCCGTTGGACGGCTCAGCCTCTCAGGATGTCGTGGCGGACGCGGGCGGCTGGGCGGCGCGCGCCTGGCGAATGCGCTCGCCGAATGATTGCTGCTCCAGCGCGGCGATGGCGCAGTCGATCGCCTGCGCCAGGTGGCACTGCGCCTCCAGGCTGGCCGCTGCTGCCGCAGTCGCTTGCCAGCAGATCACCAGCCGGGGCACCAGCGCCGCGCCCTGTTCGGTCAGCCGGATCAGTCTTTGCCGACCGTCCTGCGGGCCCGATTCGGCCATGACGATCCCCTCTTTGATCATCAGCGCGATAGTCTGGGTCGCCGCTGGCTGGGTGATGCCGGCCGCGCTGGCGATGTGGCCGATGGTCACCGGCTGGCGCTCCATCAAGGCGCGCATCACCGGCGTGTAGCGTGGCCGGTAGGCCAGGCCGGCCTCAAGGTAGGCGGCACCGACCGCCCCATCGAGCAACTCGATCAGATGGCGCAGTTGCGTGCCGAGCGAGCGCTTCATGGCTGCGGCCAACGCCAAGAGACAGGCCGGTGGACGGCGAGCGTCGGGGCGGTTTGGAAGAGTGAAGGGGCAGTTGGCATGATGGGTGTTTGGATTCTCGTGAACGGCACGAAAATCATATCAGCACTTATTTAATCGGTAAAGTTCTTTAGACGCAAATTCCCCCTGGGGTCAGGTCTGACAATCGGACATTTTGCTGGGGTCAAGTCTGACATTCGGACAAAAATCTGGGGTCAGGTCTGACAATCGGACATTTTTTGCGTCGACTTGCCTCTTTTTAAGTTAAAAACGTTGATTGACGGCAAACTCATGTCTGGATTTATCAGATATTGCCACTTTGCGGCACAAGGATGTCCGATTGTCAGACCTGACCCCATCAAAATGTCCACTTTTCAGACCTGACCCCGCGAAAATGTCCGATTGTCAGACCTGACCCCAGCGTGCAAA
>JARXKM010000162.1 GCA_030272785.1 Pseudomonadota bacterium | reverse complement strand
CCGCCGCGGCTGGCTCAAGTAAGGTTGGGACCCAGGGGGTAAGGTCTGATATTCGTACATTTCGCCAGGGGGTAAGGTCTGATATTCGGACATTTCGTCCTCATGAAATGTGCGAATGTCAGACCTGACCCCCGTACCTCGAACACAAGCCCGCGCTGCGACCCCTACATGGTCGCAAACATCGCCACCACCGCCACCAGCATGACCGCCACGCCGCACCAGCCGATGATGGTATGCCGGCGCGACAGCGTAAACTCCCCCATCAGCTTCTTGTTATGGGCCAGCATCATCATCACCGTCATGATCGGCACCGCGATCACGCCGTTGATCTGTGCCGACAGCACCAGCGCCTTGATCGGGTCGATCGGCGTGAAATTCAGCAGCATGCCGCCGATGGTCGCCAGCGCGATGATGCCGTAAAACTCCTGCGCCTCGACCGCCTTCAGATCGAGCCCGTTCTTCCAGCGGAAGCTTTCGGTGACGGCATACGCGGCCGAACCGGCCAGCACCGGCACCGCCAGCATGCCGGTGCCGATGATCCCCAGCGCGAACAGGAAGAAGGCGAATTCGCCGGCCACCGGGCGCAGCGCCTCGGCCGCCTGGGCCGAGGTCTGGATGGTGGTGATGCCGTGTTCGCCCAGCGTGACGGCGGTGGTCAGGATGATGAAGTACGCCACCAGGTTGGAAAACCCCATGCCGATGAAGGTGTCCTTCTTGATCCGCCCCAGCTGGATCGGCGCGTCCATCGGCCGCTTGCGCAGCGATTGCGCGCCGGCGTCGGCGCGGATCTCCTCGACTTCCTGCGACGCCTGCCAGAAGAACAGGTACGGCGAAATGGTGGTGCCGAAAATGGCCACGATCAGCGCCACCGACTCCTTGGTGAATGTGAAGTGCGGCCACACGGTGCGCGCAAGTACCTCCAGCCACGGCAGCTTGACGGCGAACACCGTCGCCACGTAGGCCAGCAGGCCCATGGTCAGCCACTTCAGGTAGCGCACGTAGGTCGCATACGGCATGAACACCTGCAGCGACAGGCACAGCATGCCGAAGCCGAGCGAATACAGATGGGCCGAGCCGACCCCCGTCACCAGCCGCGCCGCCTCGCCCATCGCGGCGATGTCGGCGGCGATGTTGATCACGTTCGCCGCCAGCAGCAGGATCACCACCGAGTACAGCAGCCACGGCGAGTAGGCGCGCCGGATGTTGGCGGCCAGGCCGCGCCCGGTGACCCGGCCGATGCGCGCCGACACCAGCTGGATGCCGACCATGAACGGGTACGTCAGCACCAGCGTCCACAGCGTGTTGAAGCCGAACTGCGCGCCGGCCTGCGAATAGGTCGCGATGCCCGACGGGTCGTCGTCGGCGGCGCCGGTGATCAGGCCCGGGCCGAGTGCTTTGAGGGTGGCGTTGTCGGTGAGGCGACGGATAAAATTCATGGACGGCTCGCGCAAATGCGGCGCGGCCGCCCCTCGAAAGGGTCAGCGCGCCGGCAGCTTCATTGGTAGGGGAATGGTCATTTCGGGCGCAGTGTAGCACGGCCGGCTTGCCGCGATGCGGCGCCGGCGGCAGCTTAAGTTTCGCTTCAGGCGATCCGCGCGAACACCCGGCGCGCCGCGGCGACGGTCTCTTCGATCACCGCGTCGTCGTGCATCGCCGAGACGAAGCCGGCTTCGAACGCGGCCGGCGCGAAGTACACGCCTTCGTCGAGCATGCCATGGAAGAAGGCGTTGAAGCGCGACTTGTCGCCGGCCATCATCTGGCCGTAGCTGGCCGGCACATTGGCCGAAAAGTACATGCCGAACATGCCGCCCACCGAATCGGCGCAGAACGTCACGCCGGCGTCCTTCGCCGCTGCGCTCAGGCCGGCCACCAGCTTGGCCGCCTGGCGCGACAGCTGCGCGTAAAAGCCGGGCTGCTGCACCAGCGCCAGGGTGGCCATGCCGGCCGCCACCGCCACCGGGTTGCCCGACAAGGTGCCGGCCTGGTAGACCGCGCCGAGCGGCGCCATGTTGTGCATCAGTTCGGCGCTGCCGCCGAACGCCGCCACCGGCAGGCCGCCGCCGATCACCTTGCCCAGCGCCGTCAGGTCGGGCGCGATGCCGTACAGTTGCTGGGCGCCGCCCAGCGCGACCCGGAAGCCGCACATCACTTCGTCGAAGATCAGGATGGCGCCGTGCTCGGTGCACAGCGCGCGCATGGCGCCGAGGAACTCGGGCGTGGCGCGGATCAGGTTCATGTTGCCGGCCACCGGTTCGACGATCACGCAGGCGATCGTGTCGCCCATCGATTCGAACGCGTCCTCGAGCTGCGCCACGTTGTTATAGTCGAGCACCAGGGTGTGCTTGACGAAGTCTTCCGGCACGCCGGCCGAGGTCGGGTTGCCGAAGGTGAGCAGGCCGCTGCCGGCCTTCACCAGCAGCGAATCGGCGTGGCCGTGGTAGCAGCCCTCGAACTTGACGATCTTGTCGCGCCCGGTGGCGCCGCGCGCCAGCCGCAGCGCGCTCATGGTCGCCTCGGTGCCCGACGACACCAGCCGCACCTGCTCGATCGACGGCACCAGCTTGCAGATTTCCTCGGCCATCTCGATCTCGCCCAAGGTCGGCGCGCCGAACGACAGGCCGCGCGCGGCCGCCTCCTGCACCGCCTTGACCACTTGCGGATGGGCGTGGCCGACGATCGCCGGGCCCCACGAGCCGATATAGTCGATGTAGCGCTTGCCGTCGGCGTCCCAGAAGTAGGGGCCCTCGGCGCGCGTGATGAAGCGCGGCGTGCCGCCCACCGATTTGAATGCCCGCACCGGCGAATTGACGCCGCCCGGCGTGGTCAGCTGGGCGCGGGCGAACAGGGTGTCGTTTTGGGAGGTGGCTGCAGTAGTCATGGTTGGGCGATCGATGGGTGTTGAAGATGGTGGTGACGATGAAACGTGAGGCTCAGGCGGCGTCGAACTGGCCGGCCCGGAAGAATTTGTTGGGCACCCGCTTGCCCATGCCGAAGCGCTGCGCGTGCGCCAGCGCGCCGTGGGTGTATTGCTGCGCCGAGCGCACCGCCTCGAGCGGCGTCAGTTGCCGCGCCAGCAGCGCCGCCAGCGCCGCCGACATGGTGCTGCCGGCGCCGACGAACGGCCCGGCCAGGTGCGCCTCGCTGAAGGTCTCGACGACGCCGTTCTCGTCGTACAGGGTGTTCGAGATGGTGGCGCCGTCGCCCTGGCCGGCGCTGCCGGTGCCGGTCACCAGCACCAGGTCGCAGCCCATGCCGGTCAGCTCGGCCACGTCTTGCGCCAGCAGGTCGCCCGAGCCGCCTTCGCGCCACGTCTCGGCCATGCGCGCCAGTTCGACCTGCGACAGCAGCAGCACGCGCGCCTGCGGCACCAGGATCTGGCGGATCGCCATCAGCATGTCGTCGTCGGCCAGCCCGGAGTCCGGCAGGCCGGACAGGAACGGGTCGAGGATCAGCGGCACCTGCGGGTAGTCGGAGATGATCTCGGCGATCGCCGAGGCCTGCTCGATGCTGGTCAGCGCGCCGACCTTGAAGGCGGCCACCGTCATGTCTTCGAGCAGCACGCGGGCCTGGTCGACCACCCAGTCGGCGTCGACGTCGTCGATGTCCTCGATGCGCGCGGTGTCGGCGATCAGCAGGCCGGTGAGCACCGACAGGCCATGGCAGCCGAGCGCGCCGAACACCGCCAGGTCGGCCTGGATGCCGCTTGCGCCGACCGGATCGGCCACGCCGAACGTTAATATGAGGGGAGTTGTTTGGATTTGCACGGCGGGTGGATTAAGATACCTGATTCCGCATTTTACTAGATACAAGGATCCACAACGTGAGTAGCAATGAAACAACGACGGCGCCGGCAGTCCCCTTCCAGACCTGGATGTGCCTGATCTGCGGCTGGGTCTACGACGAAGCGGCCGGCATGCCCGACGAGGGCATCGCCGCCGGCACCCGCTGGGCCGACGTGCCGATGAACTGGACCTGTCCGGAGTGCGGCGCCCGCAAGGACGACTTCGAAATGACCACGATCTAAGTTCGCGGAAATAAACGTTGACGCCGTAGTTGATTCACTGCAACATTTAACGCACACAAGTCTTGCCCTATGGTATCGTGCTGATTCATGCTGAAGTGAACTGACTATGACGAACTCGCAGCAACCCACCGGTTTGAAGATCATGGTGATCGACGATAGCAGCACGATCCGCCGCTCCGCCGAGATCTTCCTGACCCAGGCCGGCTACCAGGTGGTGCTGGCCGATGACGGTTTCGACGCCCTCGCCAAGATCAACGACCACCACCCGGCGTTGGTATTTTGCGACATCCTGATGCCGCGCCTCGACGGTTACCAGACCTGCGCGCTGATCAAGAAGAGCGCGCGCTTCCACGCCACCCCGGTCCTGATGCTGTCCTCCAAGGACGGCCTGTTCGACCGCGCGCGCGGCGCCATGGTCGGTTCGTCGGCCTATCTCACCAAACCGTTCAGCAAAGACAGCTTGCTGGCGGCCGTGCGCGAACACACGGCCACCCCGGCCTAATCAGACCACTACCGGAGCGCCCCGTGGCCATACATAACATCCTCATCGTCGACGACTCCCCCACCGAGCGCTACTACCTCACCGATATCCTGGTGCGCAACGGCTTTAGCGTGACCACCGCCGAAAACGGCGAGGCCGCGCTGGCGCAGATCAAGGCGCACAAACCGGAGCTGATCCTGATGGACGTGGTCATGCCGGGCGCGAACGGCTTCCAGGTGACGCGCTCGATCGCCCGCGACCCCGACCTGGCCAACGTGCCGATCATCATCTGCAGCAGCAAGAACCAGGAGACCGACCGCATCTGGGGCCTGCGCCAGGGCGCGCGCGGCTACCTGGTCAAGCCGGTCGATCCGCAGGCGCTGCTCGACAAGATCGCCACCCTCGGCGCGGCCTGACATGCAGCCGCGCGAGCCACGCCCGAGCGTCCCGGCGCGGGTCGACGCGGCCGGCCGCCGCACCCGCCTGCGCCAGTACCAGGTGCAGCTGCTCGAACGGATGCAGGCGGCGCGCGCCAATACCGGCGCGCCCATCAACCAGCTCGGCGTGCAGATCGGCGCGCGCCGCTACCTGCTCGCGCTCACCGATGCCGGCGAGATCGTGCCGGTGCCGGCGCTGACCCGCGTGCCGCTGACCCAGCCCTGGTACCTCGGCCTGGCCAACATCCGCGGCAACCTGGTCGGCGTGATCGACCTGGCGCGCTACCTGGCGCTCGACGACGGCGACACCGGCGCCGATGCCGCGCCCGCCGCCGACAGCCGCATCGTCACCTTCGCCGGCGCGCTCGGCTTCAACTGCGCGCTGCTGGTGGCGCGCGTCTACGGCCTGCGCCACGCCGCCGGCATGCAGCCGCACGGCGAGTGCCTGCGCGACGCCGACGGCAACGACTGGACCGCGCTCGACCTGGCCGCGCTGGTGGCCGAGCCGCACTTCCTGCACGTCGGCCTCGGCCTTGGCGTGTAAGCGGCGCGCGTCAACCAAATACCGAATTAGTGGTCATACCTTTGTGGACTGGGAGCTGGAATGGAATTCGCATCGAAGATGTCAATGGGGTTTCTGACTAGGGGCAAGCGCGAGCACGAGGTCGCACTGAGCTCGCCCGACACCGAATTCGGCCCGCCGCTCGGTGCCGAGCCGGCGCGCCCCGCATCAGCAGCGGGACCGGCGCCGGTGCCGTCCGACGACGCCGCCAGTCCGCTCAGCCTGGCCGGCATCATGCGCCGCAAGCGCGCCGCCGCCAGCGCCGACCAAGCGGCGCAGGAACTGCAGCTGCCGCTGATCGGCCACCTGTCGCTGGCGCGCCAGCTGCGCATCCTGCTCGTCGCCTTCGTCATCGGCATCCTGCTCACCATCGTGGCGCTGTGGCAGAACTCGGCCGCCAACGTCGTCGCTTCGGCCCAGACCCAGATCGCCAGCGATGCGCTGATGCACTCGCAGCGGGTCGGCAAGGCGGCGCCGAACGCCATCCAGGGCAGCCCGGAGGCGTTCACCCAGCTCGACGAGAGCCGCATCGCGCTCACCGGCGACCTCAATTTGCTCTCGCGCGGCGGCAATTTCGCCGGCCAGCGCATCCCGTCGCCGTCGGTCGGCATGGCCAAGGCGCTGGCCGACGCGCGCGCCAAGTGGGTCAGCTCGGACAACGCCGCCGGCACCATCCTGAAAATGAAGGCCGAGCTGATCGGCTTCAAGAACACCTTGCGCCAGCTCGACGCGCTCTCGCCCGAACTGCTCACCATGAGCGACGACCTGCTGAGCCAGAAAGTGGCGCGCGGCGGCAGCGCGCGCGAACTGGCCGCGATCGGCCGCATGATGATGCTGACTCAGCGCCTGTCGCGCTCGGCCAGCGAATTTCTCACCTCCGGCGGCATCCGTGCCGACACCGCTTTCCAGCTCGGGCGCGACACCGGCATCGTGCGCGCCACCATCGACGGCTTCCTGAACGGCAGCGACACGCTCGGCCTGGCCGCGGTGCGCGACGCCGACATGCGCGCCAAGCTGGTCGCCATCAAGAGCCGCTTCGACGTCTACCAGAAGCTGGTCGCCTCGATCCTCGACAACCTGCCGCGCTTTACCGCCGCCAAGGGCGCCGAACAGTCGATCTTCTTCGAAAACGAAGACATCAAGAAGCTGCTCTCGGGCGTCCAGGTCACCTACCGCAGCAACCAGGATTCGACCGACTCGTGGTTTTGGCTGATGGTGGTGGCGTCGATCTTCACGCTCGCCGTCGCCGGCAGCATCAGCCGTGTGATGCTGCAGGATTCGCGCAACCGCACCCGTGGCGCCGACAGCCGCCGCGAAGAGGCCGAGGCGCTGCGCCTGCTCTCGCAAGCGAAGGAAGAAGAAGCGAAGGCCACCAACGACCAGAACCAGGCGGCCATTTTGCGTCTGATGAACGAGCTGCAGGAAGTGGCCGACGGCGACCTCACGGTGCACGCCACGGTGTCCGAGGACATCACCGGCGCCATCGCCGACTCGGTCAACTACACGGTCGAGGAACTGCGCGGGCTGGTCGAGCGCGTCACTACCACCGCCGAACAGGTCACCAGCGCCTCGACCCACGCGCAAAACATTTCGACCGACCTGCTGACGGCCACCCAGCAGCAGTCGCGCGAGATCGAGGACGCCTCGGCGACGGTGCTGAAAATGGCCAGCGAGATCACCGACGTGTCCAAGTCGGCCAACGAATCGGCCGAAGTGGCGCGCCAGTCGGTGGCGGCGGCCCACCAGGGCTCGACCGCGGTGGAAAACGCCATCAAGGGCATGCACGAGATCCGCGAACAGATCCAGGAGACTTCCAAGCGCATCAAGCGCCTTGGCGAATCGTCGCAGGAGATCGGCGAGATCACCGAGCTCATTTCCGACATTACCGAGCAGACCAACGTGCTGGCGCTGAACGCGGCCATCCAGGCCGCTTCGGCCGGCGAAGCGGGGCGCGGCTTTTCGGTGGTGGCCGAAGAGGTGCAGCGCCTCGCCGAACGCTCGGCCGAAGCGGCCAAGCAGATCGGCGCGCTGGTGCGCACCATTCAGACCGATACCCACGACGCGGTGGCGGCGATGGAAAAATCGACCCAGGGCGTGGTCGAGGGGGCGCGCCTGTCGGACGCCGCCGGCGCCGCGCTGTCGGACATTTCGGGCGTGTCGAACCGGCTCGCCGAACTGATTCAGGGGATCTCGTTCGCCACCGAACTGCAGGCGACGTCGGCCAACGGGGTCGCCCATAACATCCAGCACATCTTGTCGGTGACCGAACAGACCCAGGACGGCACCATGCAGACCGCCCAATCGATTCGCCAGCTCAGCCTGCTGGCGCAGGAACTGAAAAACTCGGTATCGCGCTTCCGCGTCGTCGCCTGAAGGATCGCCCGACCATGACTGACATTTCGCACGCGCCGCAATTCGATACCGGGCCGCTGTCCTGGGTGATCGGTGAAATCCGCGAGGCGCTGGGGCGCTCGCGCAGCGCGCTGGCCGAAGCGGCCGAACGCAGCGGCGACGCCCGCGCCACCTCGCTGCAGCATGCGAAGACCCATTTGCACCAGGCCCACGGCGCCTTGCAGATGGTCGACGTCGAAGGCGTCGGCCTGATGACCGCGGCCGCCGAACAGGCGCTCGAACGGATGCGCGACGGCAGCCTCGATTGCGGCGCGCCGCAGCGCGCGGCGGTGTCCGACGGCTACCAGGCCGTCATCGAATACCTCGACGAGCTGGTGGCCGGCGCGGCGCCGCAGCCGGCGCGCCTGTTCCCCTACTACCGCGCGCTGCAGGAGTTGCTCGGCGCCGCCCGCATCCACCCGTCCGACCTGCTGTTCGCCGATCTGTCGGTCGAGGTCGCGCTGGCGCCGCACGCCCACGCCGGCCACGCCGGCCCCGCCGCCCCCGACTACGCCGCCTGCCGCGCGCGCTTTGAAAAATCCCTGCTGCCGTTCCTCAAAAGCGCCGACCCCGCAACGCAGCGCGGCCACGTGCTGGCGCTGGTGGACGCCATCGCGCTGGTCGAACAGGCCCAGCAAGAGGCGCCGGCGCGCACCTTCTGGCTGGCGATGCGCTGCTTCGCCGAACTGGTCGCCAGCGGCCAACTGGCCAGCGATCTGTATGTCAAGCAGCTGTTCGGCCTGATCAACCTGCAGATCCGCCGCCTCTCGCAAGGCCAGGGCGGGCTGCCCGAGGCGATGCTGCGCGATGCGCTGTTCTTCATCGCCGCCGCCAGCGCGCCGAACGCCGGCGCCCAGCTGCTGCGGCGCGCCTACGGCCTGGCCGGCCTGGTGCCGGCCGACTACGACAGCCGCCGTTACGGCCGCATCGACGCCGAGGCGCTGAAGACGGCCAAGCACGCGCTGGCCCAGAGCAAGACCGGCTGGGACCGCATGTCGTCCGGCCTCGACGTCAGCCTCGAAGCCGGCTTCAAGCAGGCGCTCGCCACGCTGGCCGGCGCCAGCGACCGACTCGGCGCGCCGGCGCTGGCGCAGCTGCTGCGCGAACTGGGGCGCGCCGCCAGCGACTCGATCGCCTCCGGGCGCAGCGACCAGTTCAACATGGAGATGGCCGGCGCGATGCTGTTTGTCGAGCAGGGCCTCGACCAGGTGCGCCAGCTGCCCGCCGATTTCGACGAACACGCCGAAGTGGTCGGCGCGCGCCTGCTGGCGCTGGCCGCCGGCGAAACGCCGCCTGCCGCGCCGCCATGGCAGGGCGAGCTGTCGCGCCAGATCCAGCAGGGCCAGACCGTGGCGGTGCTGGCCGGCGAGATGAAGACCGGCCTGCGCCAGGTCGAGAAGGTGCTTGACGATTACTACGCCGACGCCGCGCGGCGTCCGGCGCTGGCGCAGATCGATACGGTGCTGCACCAGCTGCAGGGCGCGCTGGCGATCCTCGACCAGGACCAGGCGATGCGCGCGGCGCAGCACGTCAAAGATGCGGTGCGCGCGCTGGCGGCCGGCAGCGGCGACGCCGGGCAGCAGGCGGCGTCGCTGCAGAACATCGCGCAAAACGTCGGCGCGCTCGGCTTCTTCATCGACATGCTGGCGCAAAATTTCGACGCCGCCAAGAACCGCTTCAGCTTCGACCAGGCCGACGGCATGTTCCGCGAGGTGCCGTTCGAGAAGGCGCCGGCCGGCGACACCCCGTTCGACGTCGAGCCGGCCGCCGAGCCGGCAGCGCCCCAGGCGAGCGCGCCGGCCGTTGCCGCGCCGGCGCCGCCGATGGCCCAAGGCGCGGAGGCGATCGAAGCCGAACTGCTCGACATCTTCATCTCCGAAGCGCAGGAAGTGCTGGCGCTGGTCGCGGCGACCTTGCCGGCGGCGCATGGCGAACCGTCGAACCAGGAAACGCTGACCATGCTGCGGCGCTCCTTCCACACGCTCAAGGGCAGCGGCCGGATGGTCGGCCTGACCCAATTCGCAGAAGGCGGCGCGGCGCTCGAGCGGGTCATGAATGCCTGGCTGGCCGAGGGCCGCAGCGCCAGCCCCGATTTGCTGGCGCTGCTCGACTTTGCCGCCGCCGACATGCGCGGCTGGGTCGACGAACTGGCGCAGCACGGCAGATCGGCGCGCAGCAGCGCCGCGCTGGTGGCGGCGGCCGCTGTGGTGCAGGACGGTGGCGCGTTCGCGCTGCCGGCCGAGCTCACGCAGGAAGCGCCTCCGGTGCAGGATCAGGAACCGGAAGCCGAACCGGAACCGGAACTGGAAGCGCAACACGAACCGCAACCGGCGCCGATCGACGAGCGCGAAGCCGACGCGGAAGTCATCGACATGACCATGCCGGACGAACCGTTCGACATCGCCGAGCCGGACCAACCGTTCGACTTCGCCGAGCCGGACTTCGCGCCGGCGCCGGTGGCGCTGGTCGCGCCGGCCGGCGGCCAGGTGATCGAATTTCCGGCCGCGCGCACCGTGCCGCTGGACGACAACATGCGCCGCTTCGGCGACCTGGAAATTCCGCTGCCGCTGTATAACGTCTACCTCGCCGAAACCGACGAGCTGATGCGCGTGCTGACGCAGGACTTCGGCGAGTGGCGCCACGAGCCGTTCCGTGCGGTCACGCCGGCCGCACTGAAGGCGGCGCACACCTTGGCCGGCACCTCGGCCACGGTCGGCTTCAAGGCGC
>JARXKM010000161.1 GCA_030272785.1 Pseudomonadota bacterium | reverse complement strand
ATGCGCCGTTCCAGAATCGCCAACGCCTCGTTCAGAATCGTGCCGGCCTCGGCCACGCGGGCGGCGTCTTGCAAGGCCAGCACTTCGGCATAGCCGACCATCGCCACGGCGCGATTGCGCTCGGTGTCCGAGCCGGCGCTGTTTTGCGGCAAGCCGTCATAATAGGCCGCGGTGCGCTTGGCGAACGCCGCCACCACTTCGAGGTCGCCGGCGCCTTCGAGCTCGCGGGCGAAATCGTCGCTCAGGTAGCCCATCAGCCGCTCCGACTGGTTGCGGGCCTGGTCGGCGCGCTGCGAGATCCGGTAGGCGTACAGCGACGAACCGATCGCGCACACCATCAGCAGCGCGCACACGGCGGCCACGCTGCGCGCGCGCAGCAGGCTGCGGCGGATGACCGCTTCGCCCAGCCGCTGCGCCGCCAGCTGGCGCGCGCTCGCTTCGAGCGCTTCGCGTTCGGTACGTCGTTCACGGCTGGCGCGCACCACCCCGCACAACACGTCATGGGTCAATTCGACGCGGCGCACGTCGAGCCGCTCCTCGATGCGCAACAGGCGCCGGTCGACCAGCGTGGCCAGCGCGCCCGGCGCGGCGCCGGCTGCGGCGAAGGCGGCGACGACGCGCTCGGCGGCGACGTTCTCGCGGTAGCCCGATTCGGTCAGCAGCAGGTCCTCGATCACCGCGCGCAGCGCATCGGGCTGGTCGGCCAGGGCGCGCTCGTAGAAATCGGCCAGGATGCTGGCGTGCGAGCCGGCCAGCAAGTCGAGCGTGATGGCGGCGCGTCCGGCGGCGATGCGCTTGTCGTTCAGTTCACGGCAGATCAGGCTAAGCAGCGACGGTTCGACCTGCGCGTGCGCCAGTTCGCTGCCGCCGGCCACGAAGCGCACGATAGCCTCGGCCACTTCAGCGGAAACGAGGGCCGCGCCGGGGCCGGAGACGGCCGCCAGCGCCTGTTCGCCGGTCATAGGCGCGAGCCGCATGCGGTTCTGGGTAATGCTGGGCATGTCGCCCTTGAGGCCTTCGAGATGGGCCAGGTAGTCTTCGCGCAGGGAGATCAGCACGCGGTAGTCGCTGCGGGCGAAGTCGAAGCGCTCGACGGCGGTGTCGTCCTCCTCGAGCTGCGCCTCGAGCGCGGCCGACGGGCGATTTTCCACCAGTTCCGAGAGCGCAATGATGAAAGCGGCGGCGCGCCGGCGGCCGTCGTCGTCGGCCTGCGCGAGGGTGAAGATCTCCTCGAACTGGTCGAAGATGAGCAGCGGGATCATCGGCTTGCCGTGCGCATCGGCGAGCACGTCGTCGCGGTGATGCAGGAACTCCCACAGCGACTCGCCGCTGGCCGCCACGCCGCTGCGGCTCCAGTTGCCCAGAGCGGCCGCCGCCTGCAGGATCGCCTGCTTGATCTGCTCGGACGCGGCCGGCGCGTGCGGACCGTAATCGACCCGCACATAGACCGGGCAGTAGCCCTGCTCGCGCAGGCGCGGTACGATGCCGGCATGCAGGATCGACGTCTTGCCCAGGCCCGACTGGCCGAACAGCACAGTCAGCAGCTTGCGCTGGACGCGGCGCGCTAGTTCGGCCACCTCGCTTTCGCGGCCGTAGAAAAAGCCGCGCGTCGCCTCGCTGAACGAGGCCAGGCCGAGCCACGGATGGTCGGCGTCGAGGGCGGCGCGAGGCGGTTCGTGCGGCGCGTTCATGGGGCGCGCCGGCGCGGCGGCGCCGCCATGTCGAAGCCAAGAGCGCTCATGTTCATCGTCCAGCAAGTCTGATTCGGTGAGTGGGCCGGCAGCGGGCGCTGGCGGGGGATCGTCTTGACATTCTTGCATTATCGCCTAATTCATGTCATGCGGCATTTTAATTGCACCCCCGGGGTCAGGTCTGACAATCTGCCCCCCCGGGGTCAGGTCTGACAATCGGACAAATCCGTCACGCCGTTAGCGCTCCAGCTGGGGTCAGGTCTGACAATCGGACATTTTCGCCACTCCGGCTGGGGTCAGGTCTGACAATCGGACAAATACGATGTCTGCCGAGCTCCGCGCTAGTCAATTTATGCTGCCGATGCCGATGCAAGCGGACGAGGCAGCATCGCATCCAGGTCAAAATATGTCCGAATGTCAGACCTGACCCCGGTGCCGAGGGGGAAATGTCCGATTGTCAGACCTGACCCCAGCGCGGACGGCGAAAATGTCCGAATGTCAGACCTGACCCCAGCGCCCAGCGCCGGTTGGGCCCGATCAGGTACGCAGCTTCTTGACGACGTTGCGGTTGCTCAGCACTTCCTCGATCTGCTCGAACCGCACCGGCTTGACCATGTGGTGGTCGAAGCCGGCTTCGAAGGCGAGCTGGCGGTCCTTTTCCTGCCCCCAGCCGGTCACCGCGATGAGCATCGTCATCCGCCCGCACGACAGACGCCGGATGCCGCGCGCCAGGTCGTAGCCGGACATCTGCGGCAGGCCGATGTCGAGGAACGCAAAATCCGGACAGAAGCGCGCCGCCGCCGTCAGCGCATCCGGACCGTTGTGGGTGATCACCACGCTGTGCCCCATCGCCGAGAGCAGCGCGCCGATGCTGTTGACGAAGTCGACGTTGTCGTCGGCCAGCAGGATGCGGTACGTCTCGGCGCTGATGAAGGCGGCCGGCGTGGACGCGTTCGGCAATTCGGGCTCGACGACGATCGGCAGGCGCACCGTGAATTCGCTGCCGCGGCCAATGCCGCTGCTGCGCGCCTCGATGCTGCCATGGTGCAGTTCGACCAGCCGGCGCGCCAGCGACAGCCCCACCCCGAGTCCCGCGTTGGTGCGCTCGAGCGTCGAATCGACCTGCACGAACATCTCGAAAACGCTGGCCAGCATGTCGGGCGCGATGCCGATGCCGTTGTCGGCCACCGCGACGATCAGGCTCTTGTCCTCGACCCGCGCGGTGAGCGTGACGCGCCCGCCACGGTTGGTGTACTTGGCCGCGTTGTTGAGCAGGTTCGAGAGGATCTGCGCCAGCCGGGTGGCGTCGCCGTGCAGGAACACCGGCCGGTCCGGCAGGTCGATCACCAGTTCGTGTCCGTGTAGTTCGATGTAGGAGCGCACCACCTCAAGCGCGTCGTTGACCACCGCCTTGAGCTCGACCCGCCCCATCTTGATGGCGAACTTGCCGGTGTTGATGCGCGAGACGTCGAGCAGGTCGTCGACCAGCCGTACCATCTGGCGCAACTGCCGTTCCATGATGTCGGTGGCGCGCTGGGTGGCCTGGGCGTCGCCGCTGCGCAGGCGCAGGATGTCGAGCCCGGTGCGGATCGGCGCGAGCGGATTGCGCAGCTCGTGCGCCAGGGTCGCCAGGAACTCGTCCTTGCGGCGGTCGGCCACCAGCAGCGCCTGCTCGGCGCGGTGGCGTACCTGCATCTCGTGCTCGAGCGTCAGGTTGGCCCCCTGCAGCGCGTGCGAGCGGCGGCCGATCTCGGCGAGCATGTCGTTGAAGGCGGCCACCAGCACGCCGATCTCGCCGCTGTTGTTGCCCGGCACGCGCAAGGTGAAGTCGCGCCGCTGCATCACTTCGCGCGCCACGTTGGTGACCGCCTTCAACGGGCGCGTGATGCCTTCCTGCAGGCGCGAGGCGACCAGCGCGGCGATCACCAGCGCGGCGAGCATGACGGCGCCGAGGATGGTGGCGTAGCTGATCAGCCGGTCGATCAGGCCGAAACGCGAGCGCAGGTAGACGGTGCCGAGCTGCTCGCCGTTCTCGACGATGTTGTGCACCACCACCAGTTCGCCCTGCTCGATGCGGTAGCCCGGCTTGCCCGGCCGGTCCGGGAAGCGCAGCTCGGCCGCGGACTGCTGCGCGTACGAGGCGAAGCGCGTGCCGGCGTTGGTGTAAATCGCGCCCGACAGGATCTGCGGGCGCACCCGTAGCACCGCCAGGTTCTGTTGGGCGGTCTTGGCGTCGTTGAACGCCAGCGCCGGCGCGGTGACGCTGGCCATGATGTCGGCCTGGGTGGTCAGGTCGTCGACCCAGTATTGCTGGAACGTGCGCAGGTCGTACAGCAGCATGGCGATCGAGGCCGACAGCAGCGCCACGAAGGTGGTCGACACCGCCATGATGATGAGCTTGCTGCGGACGGAACCGGTGTCGTGCGTCGGCATCATGGTGCTCCTTTGCTGACGTGGTTGGCGACCGTGAGCAGGCGCGAACTGAGTTTAATATTAGCCTTGTCGGCCGCCTCGAGCGACACATCGAAGCGCACGCGCTCCTCGACAATCTTGAAATTGATGATGCTGCCCAGCTGCAGGCCGTTGCCGCATTCGGTCACCAGCAGCACCGGTCCCGGCGCCAGGTGCAGCGCGCGCGCCGCGCGGGCGCTGTCGGCGCCGGCCACGAACAGCAGGTGCACCGCGCCGGCCGCGTCGCCGTCGCGCAACTGGCGCACCAGCAGCGGGCGGCTGCCGATGCTGCGCCCGGCGACGATGCGCAGCAGTTCGGCGGCCATCTCGTCGGAGCCGACCACGCCGATCACCACCGGCGCGCCGGCATCGCCGAACGCGCCGGCGGGAAACTCGGTGTAGCCGAGGAACTTATACAGGAAAGCGGCCTTGACGCTGCGTTCAAGCGCCGCGCCGCCTTGCGCCGCCGCCGGCGCCGCCGCCGTCAGCAGCGCGGCGCCGGCCGCCGCGCAGGCCAGTGCGGCGGCGCGCAGCAACAGGCGGCGCGTGTGGTCGCAGCGCTGCGGTGCGCGCTTCAAAATCGCAACGCCAGTTTGAGCAGCACGCTGCGCTCGACCAGCTGGCGCGTGGCGGCGGCGCCGAACTCGGGATGGTCGCGGTGCAGCAGGTTCTGGCCCGTCAGCGACAGTTCCAGGTTGGCGCGCGGCTGCCAGGCCAGCCGCGCGTCGAGCTCGGTGTAGTCGGGCACCGCCGGCGCCGGCAGGCTGCCGACGTGGCGCAGCATCAGGTCCGCCTGCACGTCGTCGGCCAGGTCGTGCGACGAGCGCAGCGACCAGTAGCTGGACGGGTCGTTGGTGGCCAGCCCGGTCTGGCCGGAGGTGTCGCCGCTGCCGGCCAGCAGGCGCGTGCGGATGTCCTGCAGCACCAGGCCGCCGCTCAGGCGCCAGCTGCCGTCCACCTGCCAGCGCCCCCACAGTTCGAGCCCGCGCGCGGCGCCCTGCCCCATGTTGCGAAATTGCGCGCCCTGGCCGGCCACCGGCTCGAGCGTGCGCAGCTTGTCGTAATCGCTGTAGAACACGGTTGCCGCGTAGGCCAGCGCGGCGCTGCGCTGGCCGCGGTAGCCCAGTTCGAGCACGCGCGCCGTCTCGGCGACAAACTGCGGCCCGCCGGCGATGCGGTAGGCCGGCGCGCCGGCCGGCGCGCGCTGGTCGATCAGGAACAGGTCGCGGTCGATGCGCGAAGGCGCGCGCACGGTGCGCGAAAGCCCGCTCCAGAGCAGGTGATCGCTGTCGATGTTCCACGCCAGGCGCAGGTTCGGCAGCGCCTCGAGGCCGCTGAAGCTGTTGTGTTCGAACTTCAGGCCCAAGGTCAGGCGCAGCGCCGCGCGCAGCGCGATCTCGTCCTGGGCGAACAGGTTGGCCCAGTGCAGGCCGCGCTCGGCCGGGCTGAACTGCAGCAGCGGGCCGCCTTCGAGGCGGTCGCGCGCATAGCGGTAGCCGGCGCCCCAGACCAGCCGGTGGACGGCGCCCACGCTGCTGTTGTGCTGGGCCTCGAGATCGAGCGTGTCGACGATCTGCGCGCCGCTGTTGCGCTGGTCGCGCTCGGTATGGTCGAGATAGGCCTGCAAGCGTAGCGCGGCGCCGTCGGCCAGCCGCCGGTTGACGCGCCCGAGCAGGTTGGCGCCGCTCACGCGCACCTGCGGCCCGGTGGCGCCGAGCGCGCCTTCGTAGGCGTCGCCGCTGACGCTGACGTCGTCGCTGCGCCCGCTCCAGTCGGCGCGAAAGCCGGCCTGGCGGCGCCGCAGCCCGGTCGGCGCGCGCACGCCGGCCGCATTCTCGGTGTCGGCCAGGTCGGTGTGCTGGGCATACAGGCGGTAGTGGCCGCCGTTGGCCAGCGCGCCGCCGTAACGCGCGGTGGCGCTGCGCGCGGCGGCGCCGACGCTGGCCGTCAGCAAGCCGCCCTGGCTGTCGGCGGCGCTCCTGGTGATGATGTTGATGACGCCATTGACCGCGTTGGCGCCCCAGATGGTGGCGCCCGGGCCGCTGATCACCTCGATGCGCTCGATGTCTTCCATCACCACGTCCTGGACGTCCCAGAACACGCCGGAAAACAGCGGCGAATTCACGCTGCGCCCGTCGATCAGCACCAGCAGCTTGTTTTCGGTGGTCGAGCTGAAGCCGCGCGCGGTGATCGCGTAGCGGCGCGCGTCGGCGCGCGCCACCTGCAGGTTCGGCGCCAGCCGCAGCGCCTCCGGCAGCGACAGCGCGCCGGCGCGGCGGATGTCGGCGCCGCTGATGATGAAGATCGCCGCCGGCGTCTCGGCCAGCCGGGTTTCCTGGCGCGATACCGAGGTGACGACGATGTCGCCCAGTTGCTCGAGCGAAAAGTCGACCAGCGCCGGCCCGGGCTGCTCGGCAGCGCCCGCACCGCTGGCGGAAACGGCCAGCGCGAGGGTAAGCATGAGCGGCGGGAATAGCGGTTTTAGCATGATTGCCATGGTAGAACATTCTCGCGCAGGCGGGAAGGCGCGCACGGCAGAACTGTGGGGCGAGGCCGGTGTTTCTGCAACAGAGGACGCCGCGTCCGCGCGCACACACGGCGTGGCGCCAGTGTGCAATCATAGCTTGCCGTCCAGCTAAGTGGCGGCCTTTTTTGGAGCGCCAATGCGCACTGCGACACTCACCCTGGCCTTCGCCACCGCGCTGGGCGGCTGCGCCGCCATGCCGCTGCACCCGCCTCCTGCCCCGCCCGCCCTGTCGGCGCCGGCCGCGGCGCGCATCGACGCCGACATGGCGCGCCTGATGGCCGCCGCCGCGGTGCCCGGCCTGGCGCTGGCGCTGATCGACGACGGCCAGGTGGTGTTTCAGCGCGCCTACGGGCTGGCCGACCGCGCCGCCGGACGGCCGCTGCGTACCGACACCATCATGTACGGCGCCTCGCTGACCAAGGCGGCGTTTGCCTACCTGGTGATGCAGCTGGACGACGAAGGCGTGCTCGACCTGGACGTGGCGCTGCCGCACCAGCTGCGCCGCCCGCTGCCCGAGTACGCCGACTTCGCCGACCTGGCGGACGACCCGCGCTGGCGCGCGATCACCCCGCGCATGCTGCTGTCGCACAGCTCCGGCCTGCTGAACTGGCGCTGGATCAATCCCGACCGCAAGCTCGACCTGAAGTTCGCGCCGGGCAGCCGCTACGTCTATTCGGGCGAAGGGATCCAGCTGCTGCAGCTGGTGGTGGAGGAACGCAGCGGCCGCCCGCTCGCCGCGCTGATGCAGCAGCGCGTGTTCGACCGCTTCGGCATGAAGGACAGCAGCATGGTGTGGCGCGCCGATTTCGCCGGCCGCGCCACCGTCCACTACGACGCCGCCGGCGCGCCGCTCGCCCACGCCCAGCGCAGCCGGGCGCGCGCGGCCGGCTCGATGGACACCACGCTGGCCGACTACGCGGCGTTCTTTGCCGGCGTGCTGCGCGGCGACGGCTTGTCGGCGGCTTCACGGGCGGCCATGCTGTCGCCGCAGCTGGCGATCGTCTCGCCGCGCCAGTTCCCCTCGCACTGGCCGGGCCAGACCGACGCCAACCGGGCGATCGGCTTGTCCGCCGGGCTCGGCTGGGTGGTGTACGCCGCGCCGCAAGGGCCGGCATTTTTCAAGGAAGGCAGCGACGACGGCACCAACAACCTGGCGTTCGGGCTGCTGCGCCAGCGCAGCGGGGTGCTCATGCTGAGCAACAGTTCGAACGCCCCGCGCATGTTCTATCCGGCGCTCGAAGCGCTGCTGGGGCGCACCTGCCTGCCGTGGTTCTGGATGGGTTATACGCCGTACGACCAGGCCGCGCCGGCTGCCGACGCCGCCGCGCGCGTGACGCCCGGCTGCTAGTGCCTTGAGTCGCAGATTGTCAACTAACGAGCTAGCAACGCAGCAAACTAGTCGAAGCCGTATTCGGCCGCCGCCTTGGCCGCCCACAGCGCCGCGTTGTAGCTGCTGTAGGGCTGGTCGTAGCCGTTGATGGCGCCGTCGGCGCTGATGAAACTGGTCCACCAGCCGTCCGCGGCGGCGACGATGGCGATGTCGCCCGGCCCGCAATGGGCGGCGATCGCCTCGTCGGCGTCGAGCATGACGATGTTGACCTTGCGGTGCAAAACGACGGTTGCCATGGGTGCGATTCCGGCCGCGCCTATCCTGATTGGACGGGCATACGCCATGATGGCGAAAAAACCATTCCGCCGCAAGTATAAGCAACGATGATAACTGTCATCACAAAGATAAATTGGCGGAATTTCTTGCGGTGCAGCAAAATGCACTTGTCTCCTCTATTCTCCTCCAAGAAAATAGATTTAGCCCGCTGCCTGCAGCGGGCTTTTTTTTGCTTCCTGCGGACACCGGCGGCGCTGCCGTGCGCGGCCGTTTGCTGTAGCATGAGCAAGAAATCGCTCTCCACACCTTTCACCGAACCACAGGGTCCCATGCTTGAACCTGGTAAATTTGCCGGGCTCGCCGGCACTATCGACTGTACGCACGGCGCGCTGGGCGATCCCGCCGGCTGGCCACAGTCGCTGCGCCTGACGCTCGACATCATGTTCCATACGCCGTTGCCGATGTTGCTGTGCTGGGGCGCGCAACGGGTGGTGCTGTTCAACGATGCCTACGCCACCCTGGCCGGGCCTGCGCATCCGCCGGCGCCGGGCGGCAGCGTGCCGGCAGTGCTGCCGGCGCCGCTGGCGGCGGCGCGCGGCGCCTTCGAACAGGCGCTCGGCGGCGCCGCCGCGTGCCAGCCGCGCCAGTCGCTCGCCTTCATCGGCGCCGGCGGCCCGCTCAAGCGCGAATGCGACCTGTATTTCACGCCGGTCCGCGACGCCGGCGACGCTGTCGGCGGGGTGTTGTGTGCGCTGGCGCCGGCCAGCGCGGCGCCTGCGCTGCCCGAGCCGGCTGGCCTGCGCATCCTGGTGGTTGAGGACAATCTCGACGCGCAGTACCTGATCTGCGAGATGCTGAGCGCCTTCGGCCACGCCAACGACGGCGTCGCCCACGCCGACGCGGCGCTCGCCAAGCTGGCCGCCGGCCGCTACGACGTGCTGTTTTCCGACGTCAGCCTGCCCGGCATGTCGGGCGTCGAACTGGCGCGCCGCGCGCTGCAGGCCGACCCGCGCCTGCAGGTCATCTTCGCCTCCGGCTACGGCGACAGCCTGCTGCGCCAGGTCGAATTCCCCTTCCTGTCGCTGCAAAAGCCGTACGAGATCGAACAGCTGCAGCGGGCCCTGGACAGCATCGTGCGCCCGTAAACGCGGCCACGCCTGGCGCAAGCGTGTGAATAGATATGCCACGCCTGCGCTAGAATTCGTTTCAACCAGGTGCCGGCGGCATGCCGCCGCCGCATACTCTCAAAGATCGCGAAGCCAGCCATGATGATCCTCCTCCTCCTCCCCGCCGCGGCACGCATGCGATGAACGCCGACGGCCGCCCCGCACCGCGCGACGCCGCCGCCCTGGCTGCGGAGAACGCGCGCCTGGGCAGCTTGCTCGAAGGGCTGGCGGACGCGTTTTGCGCGGTCGACCGCGACTGGCGCATCACCGATGTCAACCGCCGCGCGGCCGCCCTGCTGGCGCTGCCCGACGGCGCCGCCCTGCCCGGTGCGCTGTTGTGGGACGCCTTGCCGCAGCTGCAGGGCGGCGAAGCCGAGGCACTGCTGCGCGCCGCGCAGGACGGCGGCCATGCGGCCAGTTGCGAGTTTTATCACGCGCCGCTGGATCGCTGGTTCGCGCTGCGCGGCCATCCCGCCGGCGCCGCCATGACGTGCCTGTTCGAGGACATCAGCGCGCGCAAGGCCGACGCGCAGGCGCTGCGCGACGGCAGCGCACGTCTGCACGTCGCGCTGGCCGCCGGGCGCCTGGGCGACTGGCGCTGGGATGCCGGCGCCGACCGCTTCACGCTCGGTGCGCGCACCGCCGCCCTGTTCGAGCTGGCGGCCGAAACGCCGCTCGCCGCCGAGCAGCTGTTCGCGCGCCTGCATCCGGCCGACCGCGCCATGGCGCACGGTGAATTTCTGCAGGCGTTGGCGCGCCAGCAGGATCTGAACGTCGAATGCCGGCTGGCGCCGGCCGGACCCGCTGCGCGCTGGGTCTCGCTGGTCGGACGCGCCGACTACGCCGACCCGGCTTGCCGCCACGGCATGCTCGGCATGACCGGCGTGGCGCAGGACATCAGCGCGCGCAAGAGCGCCGAGGACACCTTGCGCCAGAGCGAGGAAGTGCTGCGCGCGCTGGCCAACTCGATCCCGCAGCTGGCCTGGATGGCGCAGGCCGACGGCAACATCGTCTGGTACAACGAGCGCTGGTACGAGTACACCGGCACCACGGCCGAGCAGATGGCCGGCTGGGGCTGGCAATCGGTGCACGACCCGGAAGTGCTGCCGCTGGTGCTGCAGCGCTGGAACGAGTCTATCCGCACCGGCAATCCGTTCGACATGGAGTTCCCGATCCGCGGCGCGGACGGCCAGTTCCGCTGGTTCCT
>JARXKM010000160.1 GCA_030272785.1 Pseudomonadota bacterium | reverse complement strand
ACGGTGCCGGTCTTCTTGTAGATGATGCCCTTCTCCAGCATCTTGAGGAACATCCACTGGTTCCACTTGTAGTACTCCGGCTTGCAGGCGGTCATCTCGCGCGACCAGTCGATCGCCAGGCCCATCGATTCCATCTGCTCGCGCATGTGGGCGATATTGGCGTAGGTCCACTGCGCCGGCGGCACGTTGTTGGCCATCGCGGCGTTTTCGGCCGGCATGCCGAATGCGTCCCAGCCCATCGGCATGAGCACGTTGTAGCCGTTCATGCGCAGGTAGCGGTACATCACGTCGTTGATCGTATAGTTGCGTACGTGGCCCATGTGCAGCTTGCCCGACGGGTAAGGCAGCATCGAGCAAGCGTAGTACTTGCCCTTCGGGAAACGCGGGTCGTGTTCGACCGCCTTGTAGGCATCGATCGCCTTCCAGTGCGATTGGGCGACTTGTTCGACGTCGGCGGGACTATATTTATCTTGCATGATGATCAAAGGGCCAGGAAAGTGGAGTTGAACCGAACATTATACTGGGTCGGCTTGTTCGCGGGCGGCTCGGGGGCGATGCGCTCGCTCGGCGGCTGAACCATTCGGGGCCGGCGCTGTCTAAAAGGTATGAACAGCCAATTTAACGCCATCGATTATGCGCAGCAACTGGAGGCCGTCGGCGTGCCGCAGGGGCAGGCGGATGTGCATGCGAAGATGTTGTCGCTGGCCTTGACGAGTTGCGTTGCGTCGCGCGCAGACTTGCGAGCGCTTGACGACTCACTCTCCACGCGAATGGAGCTGTACGAAGAACGCATTGCGGCAAAAATGGCGCAGACGGAGGCGAAGATATCGGCCCGTATGGATCAACTCGAAGCCAAAATGGAACTGCGTTTTGCGCGCATAGAGAGCGACAACAAGCTGACCCGATGGATCGCGGCGACCAACACCGCCATCCTGATCGCGGTCCTGGTGAAGCTGTACTTTCCCTGACCCGCGCCGTCAGCGCAGCACCAGCTTGAGCGCCGGTTTTTCGCCATAGTCTTCGTAGCGTTCGTTGATGCCGGCGACGCAGAACGTCAGCTCTTCGAGCAAATCAGGCGCTTTCTCGCGCATCGCCGCCGCATCATTGACGACGATTTCGAGCAGCTCATTCGGCATGAGGCGGAATTTGCTCATGCCGTCGGCGTCGCGCAGGTAGCTCAGGCAGTCGACCCAGGCGTCCATCGTGTTGGTGTACGAGTCGGGAAAGCCGAACGCGCTCTTGCAGGCGGCATGAAAACTGTCCCAGCCGTCGATTGCGGCTCCATTAATCTCAGCGCTTGCCATGAATATTCTCCTTGTGCGGGTCGGTGACGAAGCCCAGTTTCAGCAAGCCGCGCGCCTGGGCGGCGGCCATCAATTGCGCCACTGCTTCGTAGCGGGTGTTGCGGTCGGCGCGCAGCTGCAGCTCCGGTTGCGGATCGCGCGCCGCCGCCTGCGCCAACCGCGCGTCGAGCGCGGCGGCATCGAGCACGGTACCGTTCCAGGTGATGGCGCCGGCGGCATCGATGGCAATGTCGACCGTGTCGGCCTGACGCGGCGCGGCCGCCGCCTGCGCGCGCGGCAGCTCGAGCTTGAGCGCGGGGGTGAACACCGGCGCGGTGAGCATGAAGATCACCAGCAGCACCAGCATCACGTCGACCATCGGCGTGACGTTGATGTCGCTCATCATCGACTGCTGCCGCTGCGGATCGAAGGCGCCGAATGTCATCGCCTACCTGCTGAAGTAGGCGTGCAGGTCGAAGGCGAAGCCGTCCAGCTGCGCCAGCGTGGTGCGGTTGATGCGGTTGAAGGCGTTATAGGCCAGCACCGCCGGAATCGCCACCACCAGGCCGAAGCCGGTCATCACCAGCGCCTCGCCGACCGGGCCGGCCAGCTGGTCGATCTGCACCGTGCCGGCCGCCGCCACCCGGCCCAGCGCATGGTAGATGCCCCACACGGTGCCGAGCAGGCCGACGAAGGGCGCGGTGGCGCCGATCGAGGCCAGCAAGGTCAGGCCGCGTTCGATGCGATGTGTGCTGCGGGCGATCTCCTGGCGCAGAACGCGCGTCAGCTGCTCGCCTTTGCCGACCGCGCCGCCGAGGGTGGCGCCGTCGGCGGCGGCGGTGACATGGTTGGCAAGGGCAGCGGCGCCGTGCAGCGGCAAGGGCAGGTAAATCTGTTCGGGGTCGGCCACGCGCAACAGGGCGATGCCGTCGGCCATGCTGGGCGCTGCCCAGAAAGCGGCCAGCGCCGGCGCCGCGGCGCGGGCGCGCCAGGCGTGCAGGCCCTTGGCGAGGATGAAAAACCAGCAGAGCAGCGACATCGCCAGCAGCAGCCAGGCCACCGCATGGCTGAGCGCATCGCCCTGGGCCCAGTAGCGCGCGATGCTGAGCGGCTGAGCGGCGGCGGCGACGGCGGGCATGTGGCCGGTAGCGGGCTAGCGCCCCAGCGCCAGCACGTCCTGCATGTCGTACAGGCCGCTCGTCTTGTCGGCCAGGAAGCGCGCCGCGCGCAAGGCGCCGTGCGCATAGGTGACGCGGCTGCTCGACTTGTGGGTGATCTCGATGCGCTCGCCGTCGCCGGCAAACAGCACCGTGTGGTCGCCGACGATGTCGCCGCCGCGGATGGTGGCGAAGCCGATGGTGGACGGGTCGCGCTCGCCGGTGACGCCTTCGCGGCCGTACACGGCGCATTGCGCCAGGTCGCGCCCGAGCGCGCCGGCGATCACTTCGCCCATCTTCAGCGCGGTGCCGGACGGCGCGTCGACCTTGTGGCGGTGATGCGCCTCGATGATCTCGATGTCGTAGCCTTCGGCGAAGCTCTTGGCGGCCATCTCGAGCAGCTTGAGCGTGACGTTGACGCCGACGCTCATGTTGGGGGCGAACACGATCGCGGTCTTCGCGGCGGCGGCGCGGATGGCGGCCTTGCCGGCGTCATCGAAGCCGGTGGTGCCGATCACCATCGCGATGCCGTGTTCGGCGCACCAGGCCAGGTGCGCGAGGGTGCCTTCGGGGCGGGTGAAGTCGATCAGGCAGCGCGCGCCGGCCAGCGCGGTCGGCAGGTCGGCGGTGATGGCGACGCCGGACGGCTGGCCGAGGAAGGCGGCGGCGTCGCTGCCGAGCGCGGGCGAGCCGGCCACGTCGAGCGCGCCCGACAGTTGCAGGTCGGGCGCCCTGGCGATCGCCTCGACCAGCATCTTGCCCATCCGGCCGCTGGCGCCGGCCACTGCGATATTGAATGGCGTCATGGCTTATTTCTTGATCTGGATGCTGGCCGAGCCGGCTTCTTCCTTCTTCGGCTGCTCTTTTGCGATCACCTTGGCCGGGCCGGCGATGCGGGCGATGTATTCCTTCTCGGTCGGCAGGTTGCCGCCGTCGAAGTGATCGACCTTGTCTTCCTTGAAGAAGACGGTCACGCGCGCCTTGGTCAGTTCGCCGTTGCCGCGCGCCAGGTAGAACGGATAGTCCCAGCGGTTCGCATGGAAGGCGTCGGTCAGCAGCGGGGTGCCGAGAATGAACTTGACCTGCTCGCGGGTCTGGCCGACTTTAAGCTGGGCGAGCATTTCCTGCGAAATGAAGTTGCCCTGCTGGATGTCCGGACGGTAAGGCGAGAACACCCAGAAGAATTTTTGCAGCTTCGTCACGCTGCTGGTTTGCGCGCCGGCATTGGCCACGGCGGCGCTCTTGCTGGCGTCGGCGGCGACCGCGTCGGGGGCGGTCGACACCGGCGCGGCCGGGCGGGTCTGGTTGCGCCATGCGGCGCAGCCGGACAGGGTCAGCGCGGCGCAGACGGCGGCGGCAACCAGCGGGGCGCGCAGGTTGAAACGGTGCAAAACAACATTCATGACGCGCATAAGGGACCTCAAAACGTTTGAGCGCTAGCTCCAAAACGCTATATCATAAAGCACTATGCCAATATACGAGCAACAAACATGAGTAACAATCCCAGCGACCTGAAGGCCAGCGGCCTGAAAGCGACCCTGCCGCGCCTGAAAATCCTCGAGATTTTCCAGAACAGCGAAGTGCGCCACCTGACGGCCGAAGACGTCTACAAGATCCTGCTGACCGAGAATCTCGACGTCGGCCTGGCCACCGTGTACCGCGTGCTGACCCAGTTCGAGCAGGCCGGACTACTGAACCGCAACCATTTCGAAACCGGCAAGGCGATTTTCGAGCTCAACGCCGGTTCGCACCACGACCACCTGGTGTGCCTCGATTGCGGCCGGGTCGAGGAGTTCTTCGACGAGGAGATCGAATCGCGCCAGAACAAGATCGCCGCCGAACGCGGCTTCAACATCGCCGAGCACGCGCTGGCGATCTACGGCAATTGCGTCAAACCGGCCTGCCCGCACCGTAACAAGTAAGCGCAGCAAGTAAGCGCAGCGAGTAAGCGCAGCGAGTAAGCGAACCAAGCGGCAACCAAGCGGCAACCAAGCGCACTGGTCGCCGCGGCGCGTCCGATCCAACTCAGACCGCGCCGTGGCCGGTGTGGCTGAGCGCGTTCGACAGCAGCTTGGCGGTGATGTCGACGATCGGAATGACGCGCTCGTAGGCCATGCGGGTCGGGCCGATCACGCCGAGTGTGCCGACGATGCGTCCGTTGACTTCGTACGGCGCGGTGACCACGCTCATTTCGTCCATCGGCACCAGGTTCGATTCGCCGCCGATGAAGATCTGCACGCCGGTGGCCTTGCTGGAGACGTCGAGCAGCTGCATCAGGCCGGTCTTTTGCTCGAACATGTCGAACATCTGGCGCAGCGACGTCATGTTCGACGACAGGTCCGATACGCTGAGCAGGTTGCGCTCGCCGGAGATGACCATGTCGTCGGAATGGTCGGTCATCGCTTCGCTGCCCGCCTCCACCGCCGCCTGCATCAGCCGGCTCATGTCGTCGCGCAGCTGGCGCAGTTCGCCGGTGACGCGCACGCGCACCTGCTCGAACGAAAGGCCGCCGTAGTTCTGGTTGATGTAATTGGCCGACTGCACCAGCTGGCCGGGGGTGTAGTCGACGTCGGTGAGCAGCAGCCGGTTCTGGACGTCGCCGCGCGGATCGACGATCACCAAGAGGATGCGTTTTTCGGACAGGCGCAGAAATTCGATCTGCTGGAACACCGCCTCGCGGCGCGGCGACAGCACCACGCCGGCGAACTGCGACAGCGACGACAGCATCTGGGCGGCGTTGGCGATGATCTTTTGCGGCTGGTTCTGGGTCTGCAGGCGCATGCGCGACTCGACCGCGTGCTCGTCGATGTGCTGCACCGTGAGCAAGGTGTCGACGAAGATGCGGTAGCCGCGCGGGGTCGGGATGCGGCCGGCCGAGGTGTGCGGGCTGGCCACGTAGCCCATTTCCTCGAGGTCGGCCATGATGTTGCGGATGGTGGCCGGCGACAGGTCGAGCCCGGAGATCTTCGACAGCGCGCGCGAGCCGACCGGCTGGCCGTCGGCGACGTAACGCTCGACGAGGGCTTTGAGCAGGGTTTGTGCGCGGGTATCGAGTTGCATGGTGATCAGACATTCGGGACGGGCCTGGCGGGCAGGCGGACACCCCTATTATGCACGCTTGCCCGCCGCCTGTGCAGGTCGGCGTGGCCGCGCGCGCCCTGTCAGGCGTGGGTGCGCTCGAGCCAGTCGAGCAACTGGCCGAAATCGGTGCAGATGGCGTCCGGCGCGACGCCGTGTTCAAGGTGCAGCGCGCTGCCGGTGCGGTTGAGCCAGACGGCGCGCAGGCCGGCCTGCTGGGCGCCGCGCACGTCGAGCAGCACGTCGTCGCCGACATACACCGCCTCGTGCGGCGCCACCCCGAGCGCGGCGCAGGCGGCCAGGAAGATGGCCGGGTCGGGCTTGGCCACGCCGAGCTGGTGGGCGGCCAGCGAGACGGTGAAATGCTGCGCCATGCCGATCGCGGCGAGATCGGCGTTGCCGTTCGAGATCGAGCCGACCAGCAGCGACCGTCCCGGCCGTCCCAGCCCGGCCAGCCGCGTCAGTCCGGGCAGCACGTCGGGATAGGGCGCAACGGCGTTGCGGGCGGCGAAAAAGTGCGCCATCGCCGGCGCCACCTTGGCGCTGTCCTCGCCGGCCTCGGCGAATGCGGCGTGCAGGCCGGCGCGGCGCAGTTCGCCCAGGTCGAGGCGCAGCGCCGGCGCGCGTTCGAGCAGGGCCAGACGGGCCTGGCGCAGGCTGTCGACCGAGTGGCCGGCCGCCACCCGCGGTGCGTGCCGCTGCAGCCAGGCGTACAGCGCCAGTTCGGCCTGCGCGATGACCGGCGCGATCGGCCACAAGGTGTCGTCGAGGTCGAACAGGACGGCTTTCGGCCAGGCGGGGCGGGCTGGATCGGTCATGGCGGCGGCGGCGGTGGCGGTGATGGAGGCGCTGCCAGCATAGCGAGGCGGCGGCGGAAAATCAAATCGGCGCGGGTTCGGCGGCCCGCCGTTACACCGTGATACATGAGTAATGGCGCCGTGCGCAGGCAAATGCACTAAAATGACGACCAATTCGTCTGTTGCGCGGCATCGGCGCCAGCCCGCCCGCCCTACCCTGTCCGTTTTTGGAGATAACATGAAAAGTCTGACCCTGCGTTCGAGCGTCGCGTTCGCATGCGCACTGAGCCTTGCCGCATGCGGCGGCGGCGGCGGCAACCTGTCGCTGTCGGGCACCGTCTACGGCCTGGTCAAGGATGGCCTGGTCCTGCAGAACAACGGCGGCACGCCGTATCCGGTCAGCGCCGGGACAGCGGTGTTCGTGTTTCCCCAACTGCTCAAGAGCGATGAGGACTTCAACGTCACGATCAAGAGTTCGCCGTCGAACGCGGTGTGCACCGTCACCAACGGCAAGGGCCGCACCGGCGCCTACAACATCAGCTCGGTAGTGGTCACCTGCATCACCAACACGTACGACCTGGGCGGCACCATCAGCGGCGACGCCACCGGCCTGGTGCTGGTGAACGGCGCCGACAAGCTGACCGTCACCGCCGGCCAGACCAGCTTCAAGTTCAACAAGGTGGCCGACGGTTCGCCGTACGGCGTGACCGTGCTGAGCCAGCCGACCAGCGGCGGCCGCACCTGCAGCCTGCAGAACGGCGTCGGCACGATGGGCGCGGCCGCGGTCAACAACATCCAGGTCACCTGCCTGTGACCGCCCGCCACCTTTTTCCGGAGAACACCATGACCAAACGAACCCTGCGCCCGGCGCTGGCGCTGGCGCTCGCGCTCAGCCTGGCTGCCTGCGGCGGCAAAGCGAGCTTCCCGATCAACGTCAATATAGCCGGGCTGGCCTACAGCGGCCTGGTACTCACCACCAATGGGATGGACCTGACGGTGGCGGCCGGCACTACCAGCATTGCATTCCCCAATTCGCTGTCGTACGGCGACGTGTATGCGGTCAGCGCCAAGAGCCCGCCGCTGCACCAGACCTGCAGCGTGTCGGCCGGCGGCGATACGGCCGGCCGGCTGGCCGCCATCAACGTCTACGTCACCTGCGCGCTGAACCAGGCGCAGATCGGCGGCACCATCAGCGGCCTGACCTCGGACGGCCTGCAGCTGACCAACGGCAGCGGCGGCGGCGTGGTCGCGCCGGCGGCCGGCGCAGTCGACTTCGGTTTCCTCAGCAACCCGGTGCCGTATGGCGTGACGTACGGCGTCACCGTGCTGGCGCAGCCGGCCAACAACGTCTGCAGCGTGGCGAACGGCACCGCCGTGATGGGCGACGCCGCCGTGACGAACATCGTCGTGACGTGCGTGCCGAAGCCATAAGCCAGATATATGTCGGACGAATATCCGATATGTGAAAGAAAAATTGGAGTTATATGCTGTAACGCAGCATAATGCATCTGTCTCCTCCAAGTCTCCTCAAAAAGAATTGGATTTAAGCCCGCCAAACAGCGGGCTTTTTTTTCGCCCGGGGGGTACGGCAATGGTCTGCTCGCAGGCGGAGTGTTAGTACGCATGTGGCCAATTTTCTTTGAAATCAACGCGTTACCCCCAACCTTTGGATTGGGAATGATGTCGAAGAAGATGGCCACGCGGGCAAAGGGGATGCGACCTGTCAGGCGTCAGGCACATTGTAGCCGCGGTCCTTGAGCATCTTGGACCAGCGGCGGATACGAGCACGCAAATCGCGCTTTTTCGTGTCGTCAACGGGCATCTGTGCCACCATGTCGACCGCCTGCACCAGGTTCACGAACCCATGCTGGAGCAAAGCCATGTCGAACTCCCGGTCCTTGTCCCGATTCGCGAATGCTTTCGCCAAAAACAGGTCCAAGACATCCAGGCAATAGCCGATTTTGAGGTCTGTATTCGGCGACTGAATACGGTGTAATCGGTTTTGCCATCCCGCGGGAAGCGTCGGCGTATCGGGGCCTACTCCCTGAGCGTAATACCGAAAAGTATCATGGAAATTCGACCCTTCACCAATCGCTGCGTCAATAAGGTCCGCTTTCTCGGGAGCGTGCAAGGGATAAATGTCGGCCTCCATTGACGCCTTAAACTCCTCCGGCGGATTAGGAATGGAGCCGAGAATCGACTGACTACCGATAATGATGAACTCGTACTCGTGCGTGACTTCTGCCGAAGCACGAATCAAGTGCTCCAGCTCTTCACGTTCCATCCGCCGGACCTTTCTCGGAACGTAGCGTTGCTACGCCAGGAGGTTGTCCCAGAGGTATGCCTTTCTTCAATCGTTGGACCTCGTCGAGGATGCATTGACGAGTTTCCGGGGGGAGCACTGTTGTTAAAGGCGACGCCTGTCGAAGCTCCTTAGCTCGTTTTGTTTGCGAAAGTGCTCTGCGCCATGCTCTGCGATGAAGGATGACGGACCACTCATCCCACAAGAACCGCGAGTGCGCCCCCCCGTCCTTGCGCCATCGGTCCAGCGTATCCAGAGCCTGCTGAATCAGCTCTGGTTGCTTCCGCATTAACCGAACCGCTTCTTGGTGCAACATCAGGCTTTGCAAGTCTTGTAATTCGTGTTTCGCATCGCTCGCAGCCACGTGCAAGCCGCTTGAAGCTTGAGCGTTTGCGTTGGGCCTTTCGGAAAGAGGCAACGCATCACTTGCCACGAGTACTAAGTCCTGGGAAACGCCCAAGACGCTCATAATGCGAAGATAGCTTCCAATCGTTGGTGTCGGTTCGCCTGCCTCCACGGCGCTGAGAGTCATGCGCGAAATTCCCGCACGCTCGGCCATCTGAGTGGTGGTTAGGCCTTGTGTCACACGGGCACGTTTTAGCCGCCCTCCTAATTGCAGAAGGAGCTGACGGTCAACAACGGATGAGAAGTGTGAGGTGGCTGGCATTTGTAAATCATTATAGACAAAAAGCCCTATTTTGGCCAAAATACTTTACAAATTTGCGTTCGCGACTCTTCTGCAACCTCTATCCGCTGTGCCGAAGATTGAACCACTCTCCTTTCTGTGGCTGTTTGAGTGGACATAGCTGGCCCGCGTGGGTCTGGTGCGTCGTGTAGCCAATTTTGGTCCATCAGCTTATTAGCGCCCTTCGCCCCATTTTGATGTGTGGGCGGTATCGCGGTATAGTGTGGCCAGAATTTCAAGCAATATCACCCGGAGCCCCAACATGTTCGACGTTCTGGCGGAATATGTCACCTTGGTCACTGCCAAGAAAGTCGACGGCAAGCGTGCCGGCTACGTCGGCGGCGCCCGCCCGCTGGTCTGGATCGCCGGCTTGCTGGTGGTCGGCCTGGTGCTGCTCGGGCGTTATGTCGCCTAAGCGCGACGCCTAAAAAAGAGCTATGTCCACGTTAAACAGGGACAGCGCCGAGCGCCGATCTCAGCAGTACTTCTGCCGTGCCGATGCGCCCGCCATCGACCGCCCAGCGCCAGCCGAGGTAATTCGACAAATAGCGGCTGGCAACGCCGTGGAATTGGCGCAGCCATTCCTTGATCCGGCTGTGATAGGCGTTGACGTTCTGCACGTGCCACGCGCCGTCGACCCGCACGCCCGCCGACAGATTGACCGCGCGATGCACAATGCCGGCCTCGCGCGCGAACCAGGGATAGGCCGGATGGCCGTCCGTCACCAGCACGATGTCGGGCGCGACGACCGTGGGCAGACAGCGATGCAGCTGGGCACGGGTGAGCGGCGCGCGTCCGGTGACGAAGTCGACCGTCCGGCCGGTGCGGTCGCGCGCCACCAGAATGCACATGTGCTCGCGCGAGATGCCGCGCCGGCTGGCAACGCCGCCGCGCCGGCGCGCCGGCCGGTCCAGCCGGCGCGAGCCTTTCTGCGACTCGAGCAGGTAGGTTTCGTCCGCTTCGGTGATCCCGCCCAGCGGCAAGGTGCGGTCGTTCTTGGCCCAGGCCAGGAAACGATGGCGCCACCGAAAGCTGGTGTTTTTATGGACGCCGACCAGCGCGGCGGCGCCGCGCACCGTGTGCGAGGCGAGCATGCTGTCGAGATAGGGTAGCCATTTGCCGCGGTGGCGCAGCCGTGCCAGCGGCGTGCCGGTGAGCGCGTTGAAGCTACGCGCGCAGTCGGCGCAGCGGTAGCGCTGCAGGCCGTGGGCATGGCCATTGCGCAGCAGCCGGACCGAGCTGCAACGGGGACAGGCCAGCCGCGGCGCGCGGGCAGCCTCGATCAGCGCCGCGGTATTTTCCTGCCGGGAGGCGAGCGGCAGCAGTTGCGCTATCGCCATACGCTGACGCGTCGACAGCGTGGCCAACTGCGCAACGAACTGGGTGAACTTGCGCGGTTCCATGCAGCCTCTCAATAGCGATCCGGTGTTCGTCAGACCTCAGCTATTGGCGATAGTTCAATATCCTCACTTTACGGTGACATAGCC
>JARXKM010000159.1 GCA_030272785.1 Pseudomonadota bacterium | reverse complement strand
TCAGGCGCGACCTCTACCGGGGACAGACCCCCACCGGAACAATCGGGGTCTGACCCCTCGGCCGCTGTTTCTTGCCACTTTCACACCGCGAAAATTGCAGTTCGTCGCGCTCCTGTGCACTTCAGCCATACAAAACGTCTGTACGCGGCGCGCCGATTGACTGAGCCAATGTGCTCAAGGATACTGTGGCGCTGAGCGTTCTCGTCCTGCCATTTCCACGCTTAAAAAATACCATTTTCGGAGAAATAACAATGCTGCGCAAAACCCTGCTGGTCCTCGCTGTCGCCGCGGCGCTGGTCGCTTGCTCAAAGGAGTCCAAGGACAAGAGTGCCAAGGACGCCGTCAAGGCGGTCCAGCTGCAGATCGCGCCGGAAGACTTGCTGACGGTGCAGAGCAACGCGCTCGCCTCCGGTCCGGTGATCACCGGCTCGATCCAGCCCGAACGCAAGGCCGATCTGCGCGCCGAGGTGTCGGCGGTGGTGCTGCAGGTGTTGAAGGAAAACGGCGAGCCGGTCAAGCGCGGCGACGTCCTCGTCAAGCTCGACGAGACGGCGATCCGCGACAGCCTCGGTTCGGCCGACGCCTCCGCGCGCGCGGCGACCCAGGCGCTCGAGCAGTCCGAGCGCCAGCTCGAGCGCCTGAAGACGCTGCGCGCCTCCGGCATGACGTCGGCCCAGGCGCTCGACGATGCCGAAGTGCGCCGCAACAGCGCCCAGAGCGAAGTGGCGGCCGCCCGTACCCGCGCCGCGCTGGCGCGCCAGCAGCTGCAGCGCACCCTGGTGCGTGCGCCGTTCGACGGCGTGGTCTCCGAACGCAAGGTGTCGGCCGGCGACACCGCCGCCATAGGCAAGGAGTTGCTGAAGGTGATCGATCCGACCAGCATGCGGTTCGAAGGGCGCGTGTCGTCCGACCGGATTGCCGCCGTCAAGATCGGCCAGCCGGTCTCGTTCCGCATCAACGGCTACGGCGAGCAGGAATTCCAGGGCGTGGTCAAGCGCATCGATCCGGCCGCCAACGCGGTCACGCGCCAGGTCGAGGTGCTGGTCGGTTTCGCCAATGCCAACCAGCCGAAGGTGTCCGGTTTGTACGGCGAAGGCCGCATCGATGCCGCCACCAAGGCCGCACTGATGCTGCCCGAAGGCGCGTTGGTCAAGGCCGGCGACAAGGCCTACACCTGGCGCCTGAAGGACAACACGCTGTCGAAGGTCGACTTGACGCTCGGCCAGCGCGACGCGCGCACCGGCAACTACGAAGTGCAGCGTGGCCTAGCCAGCGGCGACACCGTCATGCGTACGCCAAGTTCGAGTTTCAAGGACGGCCAGAAGGTCGAGCGCGCAGCGGCCAAGGTGGCCAGCGCCGCCGCGACGCCGGCGCAAACCGCAGCCGTGCAGGGGAAATAATATGTTCTTGTCCGATTTTAGTATCCGCCGGCCGGTCGCCACCATCGTCCTGATCGTGGCGATCATGTGCCTTGGCCTGCTCGCGCTGACCAAGCTGCGCGTCAACCAGGAGCCCGATGTCGAGGCGCCGATGCTGTTCGTCAGCATTCCGTACCCGGGCGCCTCGCCCGACACGGTCGAACGCGAAATCATCAACCGCCTTGAAAAATCGATGCTGGCGATCTCCGGCGTCGAGAAGGTGGAAAGTTCGATGAACGAGGGCAGTGCCTTCATCCAGCTCGAATTCGGTTTCAAGAAGAACCTGATCGAAGCGTCGGACGAGGTGCGTAACGCGATTTCGTCGGTGCGCTACAAGCTGCCGACCGAAATGCGCGAGCCGATCATCACGCGCTGGGATACCTCGCAGCAGCCGATCATGAACCTGGCGCTGTCGTCGACGACGCTGAGCCACGCCGAGCTGTCGCGCCTCGCCGAGGATACCCTGGCCGACCGCTTCCGCTCGATCGACGGCGTCTCGAACGTCAACGTCGGCGGCGCGCTGCGGCGTGAGCTGTCGGTGCTGCTGCGCGCCGAGAAGCTGCGCGAATACAATGTATCGGTGGGTGACGTCGTCAACGCGCTGCGCACCCAGAATACCAACGCGCCGGTCGGCAAGGTGCGCGGCACGCTCGACGAGAAGAGCATCCGGCTGGTCGGGCGCATCGAGTCGCCGGAAGAATTCCAGTCGATCGTGGTCAAGCGCCGCGGCGAGGAAATCGTCCGGCTGGCGCAGGTCGCCGAGATCAAGGACGACTTCGCCGAGATCAGCAGCTTTTCGATCCGCAGCGCCAAGCCGAACGTCGGCATCTACGTGGCGCGGGCGCGCGACGCCTCGACCGTGTCGGTGGCCAAGAAGATCCGCGGCATCGTCAAGGAAATCGAAAAGGAACTGCCGCCCGGTACCAAGATCGAGGTGACCCGCGACGGCGGCGAGAATGCCCAGCGCAGCCTGAACAACGTGATCGAGTCGCTGATCCTGGGCGCGGTGCTGACCATCTTCGTGGTGTACGCCTTCCTCAACTCGTGGCGTTCGACCTTGATCACCGCGCTGTCGCTGCCGACGTCGGTGATTGCCGCCTTCATCGCGGTATGGCTGTGCGGCTTCACGCTCAACTTCATGACCCTGCTCGGCCTGTCGCTGGCGATCGGCGTGCTGATCGACGATGCCATCGTGGTGCGGGAAAACATCGTGCGCCACATGCAGCGCGGTTCCGACCGCCGCAAGGCAGCGCTCGAAGGCACCGCCGAAATCGGCATGGCGGTGGCCGCGACGACGTTCTCGATCATCGCCGTGTTCATCCCGGTCGCCTTCATGCCCGGCATGCCGGGCGAGTGGTTCCGCCCGTTCGCGCTGACCGTGACCTGCTCGGTGATCGTCAGCCTGGCCATTTCGTTCACGCTCGACCCGATGCTGTCGGCCTACTGGGGCGACCCGCCTGACCACCACACGGCGCCAAAAACAGGCATCTCGAAAGTGCTGGGGCGCTTCAACGACTGGTTCGACCACCAGGCCGACCGCTACGGCAACGTGATCGCGTGGGCGCTGCACCACCGCGTCTGGATGTCGGTGTTCGCCGCCGCCACGCTGGTCGGCGCCATTGCGCTGCAGGCCTTTTTCGGCGGCGTCAGCTTCATGCCGGCATCCGACCAGGGCATGCTGAAGATCGAAGTGCGCACGCCGTCGTCGTCGTCGATCGAATATGCGCGCCTGAAAATGGAAAAGGCCGCCGAAATCGCCCGTACGCTGCCGGAGACCAAGGACACCAACAGCAACATCAAGTCCAGCGGCGGCTCGATCTATGTCGACATCGACAAGCGCAATACCCGCAAGCGCAGCGCCAAGGAAGTCGCGGCCGACCTGCGCGAGCGGATCAAACCATTGGTGGGCGCCGAATTTGTCGTCATCGACGACCTCAATGGTGGCGCGCGCAAGCCGGTGCAGATCGACTTTACCGGCCCGGATTCGCGCAAGCTGCTCGAGATCACCAACGCCTACATGGCCAAGCTGCGCCAGGTGCCGGGCGCGGTCGACGTCGGCCTGTCCGAGCAGGATCCGAAGGACGAACTGCAGATCGAGATGAACCGCGGCCTGGCAAATTCGATGGGCATTTCGGTCAACGACGCGGCGCAGTCGCTGCGGGTGGCGTTCGCCGGCGTCGAAGTGGGCGACTGGGTCGACCCGACCGGCGAGACGCGCGACGTCGCCGTTCGGCTGCATCCGGACGACCGCCTCAGCCTCGAGAACATCGAGCGCCTGCCGATCGCGGTGGCCGGCACCAGCCTGATGGTGCCGCTCGACCAGATCGCCAAGATCACGATGGGCAAGGGCCCGTCCGGCATCCAGCATACCGACGGCAAGCGCACCATTTCGGTGTCGGCCAATGCCGAAGGGCGCTCGAGCGGCGAAGTCACCAGCGATGCGATGAAGCTGGCGAAGTCGTTCGACTACCCGCCAGGCTATGGCCTGAAGCTGGGCGGCGCCGGCAAGAACCAGGCGGAACTGTTTACTGCGATGGCGGTGGCGCTGCTGTCGGGAATCGGCCTGATGTACCTGATCCTGGTGATGCAGTTCGGCTCCTTCACCGCGCCGCTGGCGGTGATGCTGTCGCTGCCGCTGTCGCTGATCGGCGTGGTGCTGGCGCTGCTGATCACCAGCAGCACCATTAACCTGATGAGCCTGATCGGCATCATCATGCTGATGGGCCTGGTGGCGAAGAACGCCATCCTGCTGCTCGACGCGGCCAGGAAGCGCGAGGCCGAGGGCTACGGCCGCGAGGACGCCTTGATGCACGCCGGACGGATGCGCCTGCGGCCGATCCTGATGACCACCTTCGCGCTGATCGCCGGCATGTTCCCGGTGGCGCTGGGGCTGGGCGAGGGCGGCGAGTTCTACCGTCCGCTGGCGATCTCGATCATCGGCGGCACCATCACCTCGACCATCCTGACCTTGCTGGTGGTGCCGACGTTCTACGACAGCATCGAAATCGCGCGCGACCGCATGGTGGCCAAGTTCGGCCGCCGCGCCGGACGCATGAACCCGCTGTTCGCGTTCGTGATCACCTTCGTCGAGGCGATCCTGACCTTGCTGCTGGTGCGCCTGATCTACCGCGGCGTCGTCTGGCTGTTCCGCCTGGCGACCGGCCGCGGCCGCAAAGTGGCGCTGCCGGCTGTAGTGCTCGACAAGCCATGATGTAAGCACCGCGCGCGCAGTCATGTACGCAACACCGAAAGGCCCGCACGCAGCGGGCTTTTTTTATCGCCGCATCAGCGATTCGCCGGGTTGGCAGGTGGCGTCGTTCTCGGCGCCGGCGCCGGCGTGGGCGAAGGCGCCATTTCACCCGGTGGCGGAGTGGTCGGGGTGGTGGTGCCCG
Organism: Pseudomonadota bacterium; assembly: GCA_030272785.1. Lineage (GTDB taxonomy): Bacteria > Pseudomonadota > Gammaproteobacteria > Burkholderiales > Burkholderiaceae_D > JAFCUW01. The sequence continues at coordinate 5,985 of JARXKM010000159.1, read as the reverse complement.
ACATGGTGCCGCTGCCGGACGTTGTGCCGCCGGTGCCGCTGGTGCCGGAAGTGGTGCTTGGGGTGGTCGTGGTGGTGGTGTCGCCAGGCGGCACGTTGACGGTGGTCTCGTTCTTCTTGCAGGCGCCCAGCATGGCGGCCAATACGGCAGCGGTCAGGATGACTTTCGATGTGCTTGAGATAGCGTTCATTGTGTAACTCCTCGTTCACGTCAATTGAGTGCCGGTGCGGCATGCCGTGATGTCGGCAGGCGGCAGCGGCGGCAGGGCGGCCCGCAAAGAGCCTGATCGCGACCCAGGAAAGGGCCATCAGGGAACCATCCAACAAAAGCGGTCCCGTTCAGTGCACGAATTCGACTGTAAAATTTAGACTAGGAACATCCGAGTGGGTTCGTCGATTTGGCCCGATGACACCAAAATCGGCGCCGAATGCCGGCCCCTTTGATGCAGGACAAAGGCGCGGTCGTTTGCGTGAACTTGGGATGTGTCAGCGGCGGCGGGCCTACGCTTTCGGCGCAGCGGGCACATCTTTGGACACCGTGATGGGGGTGCCGGCCGCTTCCAGCGGCGCGACGAAGCTGACCAGCTTCAGCGCCAGCTTGCCGTGCTTGCCTTGCTGCGGATCGAAGCTGTAGGACGTGATCGAGCAGTTCGGCACGTCGCCGCTGCGGTCGTATTCGAGGATGGTCGCTTCGTCGAGCCGCTCGAGCAGGTAGCGAAAGCAGTTGACGGTGACCTGGTGGCCGACGATGAGCACGCGCTCGCGGGCGTATTCGCGCGTGATGGTGTCGAGCACGCTGCGCAGGCGCAGCACGACGTCGCACCAGCTTTCGCCGCCGGGCGGGCGGAAATAGAACTTGCCGACATGGCGGCGCTGTTCGGACAGCTCCGGATAGCGCTGCGAAATGCCGTGCGAGGTGAGGCGGTCGAGGATGCCGAATTCCTTCTCGCGCAGGCGCTCGTCGACCTGGCTGGCGGGCAGGCTGTCGCCGGCCAGCCCGAGCGTGACGATGCGCGCCGTCTCGGCCGCGCGCAGGTAGGGCGAGTGCAGCACCACGTTTGGCTGCTCGTCGGGCGGCAGGGCGGCGAACCAGCTGGCCAGCGCCTGCGACTGGCGCACGCCAAGCGGCGAGAGCGGCACGTCGACGTCGCGCTGGGCGATGTCGATCGTCAGCCCGTTGGCCGCCTCGGCGGCGTCGCGCGCGACATTGCCGGCGCTCTGGCCGTGCCGCACCAGCCAGATTTCCTGAGGCCATTTCTGTTCCATCGTCGATCATCCGCCACTGGTTGCCACGGCGTCATGATAGACAGATTCGAAGGCGCCTCAGCGCACGATTCAGGCGCGCAGTCAGGCGCGCAGTCAGGTGACCAGCTAGGCGACCAATTGCTCGCTGTCGAGTTCAACTTCCGCGCGATTGTCGAACACCGCCATGTCGGTCTGGCCGAGCACGCGGCTGGCGAAGGTGCCGGCGGTGATCGAACCGCTGACGTTGAGCGCGGTGCGGCCCATGTCGATCAGCGGCTCGATCGAGATCAGCAGGCCGGCCAGCGCGACCGGCAAATTCATCGCCGAGAGCACGATCAGCGCGGCGAAGGTGGCGCCGCCGCCGACCCCGGCCACGCCGACCGAACCGACCGTGATGATCGCCAGCAGCGGCAAGATAAAGGCGGTGGTGAACGGATCGATGCCGACGGTAGGCGCGATCATCACCGCCAGCATGGCCGGGTAGATGCCGGCGCAGCCGTTCTGGCCGATGGTGGCGCCGAACGAGGCGGCGAAATTGGCGATTCCTTCGGGCGTGCCGAGCCGGCCGGTCTGGGTCTGCACGCTCATCGGGATGGCGCCGGCGCTGCTGCGCGAGGTGAACGCGAACGCCAGCACCGGGAAGATCTTCTGCACGTAGCGGCGCGGATTGAGGCCGGTCGAAGCGATGATCGCCAGGTGCACGCAGAACATGATCGCCAGCGCGCTGTACGAGGCGCCGACGAAGCTGATCAGCTTGAGGATGTCGGTGATGCTCGACTCGGCCACCACCTGGGTCATCAGGGCGAACACGCCGTACGGGGTCAGGCGCAGCACCAGGGTGACCATCCGCATCACGATCACGTGGGCGACCTTGATGAAATGGTTGAACGAGGCGAACAGCTCCGGCTGCTTGGCGGCGATGCCGGTGGCCGCGACGCCGATGAACAGCGAGAACAGCACCACTGCGATGGTCGACGTCTTGCGCGCGCCGGTCATGTCGAGGAAGGGGTTGGCCGGGATGAAGCTGAGGACCATGCTCGGCAGCGAGATCGCCTGCGCATCCGGCAGCTTGCCCTGCAGGTAGGCGGCGCGCGCTAGTTCGGCCGCGCTCGAGGTCAGCCCGACCGCGGTCAGGCCGAACAGCCTGGCCATGGCGATGCCGACCAGCGCGGCGACCATGGTGGTGACCATCAGGGTGCCGATGGTGAGCACGCTGATCTTGCCGAGCGAGGAGGCGTCCTTGAGCTTGACGATGGCGGCGATGATCGACACCATGATCAGCGGCATGATGATCATCTGCAGCAGCTTGACGTAGCCGCTGCCGACGATGTCGAGGTAGGCGCTGGTCTCGGCCACGGTCGGCGAGGCGGCGCCGTACCAGGCCTGGATGGCGGCGCCGAGCAGCACACCGACGATCATGCCGCTGAAGACCCGCTTGGTAAACGACACGTGGGCGAGCTGCATGCGGTACAGCGCGAAGCAGACGGCGAGGGCGACGGCCAGGTTCAGGATCAGCGGAATATTCATGGGTTTTTCTCGGAGTGGGCGAAGCCGGGGAAGTCTGTTCGACCGGCAACTGTTGCGTTGCATTCTATCGCTATTTGTGCGATGCCGCAGCCACCCGGGCGCTTTCGTCGCGGCCTGCGGCGTCAGTCGGCGCCGAGCTTCAATTGCCAGTAACCGACATCGGTCCAGCGATCGAACTTGAAGCCGACCTCGCCGAACTGCGCCACTTTCACGAAGCCGAGCTTTTCGTGCAGCGCGATGCTGGCCGGGTTGGGCAGCGCGATGCCGCCGATCACCGTGTGCAAGCCGGCTGCACGCAGGCGTTCTATCAGCGCTTGATACAGCTTCGTGCCGAGGCCCTGGCCGCCGTGCGTCGGCGCCAGGTACACCGTGCTCTCGACCGCAAAGCGATAGGCGTGGCGCGCCCGCCATTTGGTCGCGTAGGCGTAGCCGGCGAGGATGCCGTCGTGCTCGGCGACCAGCCACGGCAAGCCGGCCGCCTGCACGTCGGCGATGCGTTGCGTCATCTCCGCCGGCGCCACCGCGGCCTCCTCGAAACTGATGGAGGTGGTCAGCACAAAATGGTTATAGATGGCGGCGATCGACTCGGCGTCGGCCGCGCTTGCGTCGCGTATGTTCATAGTTTTTCCTTTGTGTGGAGTGCAGGTGACAGCGGTGGCGTCACTCGTGCCACCACACAGGAACGTTGATCACCGATGTCGCGTTCCAGGCAACGACCGATGCGTTGACCCCAGCGCCATTTGGCCCGTACATGACATTCAACGAATTGACATGATATCGATAGCCGGCGCCCAGCTTCGCGGCAGCCATTAGCTGTGCCCGGTCAGCCCGTTCGCCGCTGAGTAAGTGGGCGATCATGAAAAGTCCGGCCAGTGAGCCGGCCACGCCAAGGCCGAACGGAATGCGTATGTTGCGCAGTGGACGGCCCGCCGCGACGCGCGCAGCGAGGAGCTCGCCGCGCCCGAGTTCGCGCACCAGCCAGGCTATCAAGGCGCACTGTCCGATTGTCAGTGCCGCCGCCATGAGCATCGTGCCGGGGAATAATCGCAGTTCGGTCAAGGTCAAGTTCCAAGGCTGCAGCCCAGGCGTGGCGATCGTCATCAGCAGCATCGCCGGCAGGGTGCTCCAAGCCAGCCATCGCACCACGGACGCGGCGCGCAAGCTGCCGCGCCAGAGGAAGATGCCGGCGATCAGCGCGAAAAGATTCAGCGAGGAGGAATATGCATTGCCGTTCGCGACAACGTAAATCATCACGGCGATGTCGATCACACCAACTACCATCAGCACCATGCCGGCCCGTTGCAGAATCGGCAGGTCAGCGCTGCGATCTGGCGCCGCGGCGGCGGGCGCCTCCCGCTGCAGTTGCTCGGCGATTGCCAGTGCCGCCAGGCGCGCCTGGATTTGCTCGACCCGCTGCGGGAATCGGGCGGCATCGATGCTGCGTAGCGCCTGCTGCAATTGTGTGGCGTCGTAGCTGGCGTAGTCGGGGCTCATTCAGCGTTTCCATGTTCAGATTGGATGCGTGCATCGGCGCATCGGTCACGTCTATTTGTCTATTTGGCGAGCCGCTCGATCAATTCGTCGAGCCGCACCTTGCCGCCATCGTGCGTCAACGTATCGACGCGCACCTTGCCGATGGTATCGAACGGCTTGGCGTCGAAGCGGCGCGCGGCTTGTTGCGTGTCCAGCAGCGACCAGCGCGCGGTGCCGTTGCGCAGGTGGACCAGCAGGGGCGAGTCGGAAATCGGAAAGGTCGGCTTGCACCATTCGCCGAGCCGCGACGTGACCTGCAGCACGGCGCCGGGATCGGTCCCCAGCAGCAGCTGGTCGACCTTGATGTCGGTGACCTGGCAGCCGCAATCGTTGGAAATGCAGACGTGCGTGCCGCCGTTCGGCAGCGGCGTCGCGATCTGCGGGCACACCCTGGGGCAGGCGTCGGTGCCCGAGGGCAGCAGCGCGATCTTGTCGACGCGCCCCGCCACCAACACTTCCGCCGATTGCGCCAGGGCGCACGTGGCGGTCAGCATGGCCGCTGAAACAAGGAGTTTTCTCATGGATCGGTCTGTCAAAAGGAGGAATGTTGTAGTTTAGCCTAGTCGGCATGCTTGTGCCTGGTGGCGAGCGTATCGATACAGGTGCGCCAATTCGACGTCTTGCACATGGTGCTCGACAAACGCCGCGTTATTTTCCGCCGCGCCGCGCCGCTCTCGCTGGCGGATCCGTATCGCGTTCACTCTCGTTTCTAACAGGGCGAAAATCGCCCTGATTTCAGCTTATCTTGATTAACCTTGACGTATTTTCGGGACGCTTGAACATGACAAATGATCCAACTGATTTGCAGCGACGAACCTTGCTCCAGGTGGTCGCTGGTGTGGCCGCGCTTAGCCAATGTGGCCTCGCCACCGCGAGCGCGGCGCTCGTGAAGTCGGCGCCAACGGGAGCGACAGGCGATTTCGATTTTCTCTCCGGGAACTGGAAAATCCAGCATCGCCAGTTGAAAGACAAGACCTGGGATGTATTCGACGGCGAGGCGACGGTGTTTGGAATTCTCGGCGGCGTCGCCAGTGTGGAGGAGTTACGGATACCGGCCCGGAAATTCAGCGGCATGGGCCTCAGATTGCTTGATGTCGAGCGCAAGTTATGGGCCGATTATTGGGTCAACAGCAAGCGTGGCGTGCTGAATCCGCCGCCTTCCTGGGGCGGCTTTACCAAGGGCGTCGGAATTTGGGACTCCGCAGATGTCGATGACGGCAAACCCATCATCGTGCGTGGCGTGTGGGATCAGATCACGCCCAACTCATGCCGGTGGTATCAGGCGGTATCGCGGGACGATGGCAAGACATGGGAGGAAAATTGGATCATGCAGTGGCGTCGAGTGTGAACGCGATCAAGAACTTGGCCCGCCAGATTGTTCGCCGACCCGCTCAGTGGCATGGCGTTCGACGCGCTGATGGCGCGCGGCACCGCGTCGACAGGCTGATAAAGCGGGTTGATTCTGGCGGGCCTTTCTTGTTCAACGGTTCGCCCCGCAAAACAGCCAATGATTCAAGTGGGCCGGCCGACATCAATCCCCCAAGTTTCCACCGGATGTGTCTTGTCGTGCGGATGTGTGCTGCGCGCATCGGCTTTGGTTGTCGGGCTGATCTTGAACCAAATGGCATACATGGCCGGCAGGAACACCAGAGTGAGAACCGTCCCAGCGAAGGTGCCGCCG
>JARXKM010000158.1 GCA_030272785.1 Pseudomonadota bacterium | reverse complement strand
GCCTGGAGTGGACGGCATCGCCGCCGATGGCGAAAGCGCGTTCGCCGTGGCCGCATGCGCACGGTGATCGGCGCGCTCGGCGGCGCCGGCGGCAGGCACAGCGAGGCGCGGATGGCGCAGCCAGCGCAAACGCACAAATGCATCCCGGCATACAATGAAGCTTGTTCGAACTGCCAGAAAGCACTCATGCCTTACAAGACCATACAAGACACCATCGGCAACACGCCGCTGGTGCAACTGGTGCGCCTGCCGGGCGCCGATGCCGCCGCGCGCAACAACATCATCCTGGGCAAGATGGAGGGCGACAACCCGGCCGGCTCGGTCAAGGATCGCGCCGCGATGTCGATGCTGATGCGCGCCGAAGAGCGCGGCGACATCCGGCCGGGCGACACCTTGATCGAGGCTACCAGCGGCAACACCGGCATCGCGCTGGCGATGGTGGCGGCGGTGCGCGGTTACAAGATGGTGCTGCTGATGCCAGACAACCTGTCGGTCGAGCGGCGCCAGAGCATGGCCGCGTACGGCGCCCAGATCGTGCTCACGCCCAAGACCGGCGGCATGGAATACGCGCGCGACATGGCCGAGCAGATGCAAAAGGATGGCAAGGGCCGCATCCTCGACCAGTTCGCCAATCCGGACAATCCGCGCGCGCATTACGAGAGCACCGGCCCGGAAATCTGGCGCGACACCGACGGGCGCGTCACCCATTTCGTCAGCGCGATGGGCACCACTGGCACCATCATGGGCGTGTCGCACTACCTGAAGGAACAGAATCCGGCGATCCGCATCGTCGGCGCGCAGCCGGAGGAGGGCTCGTCGATTCCGGGCATCCGCAAATGGCCGGAAGCCTACCTGCCGAAGATTTTCGACAAGTCACGCGTCGACCAGGTGGAAAGCGTCAGCCAGGCCGCCGCCGAACACATGGCGCGCCGGCTGGCTGCGGAAGAGGGAATATTCTGTGGCATTTCGGCGGCCGGCGCCTGCGAAATCGCCTTGCGCGTGTCGCAGAGCGTGGAGAATGCGACAATCGTGTTCGTCGTCTGCGACCGCGGGGACCGCTATCTGTCGACCGGCATTTTTCCCGCCTGAATAAGCGGCGGGAGAAGGCTATGCCGGCGTGAACATGCGTAATTCCATGCGTACTTCAATGCGTACTTGAATGCGCAGTTGAATGCAACAGCCAGGTCCCTTCGGCGGAAGGGGCCTGGCGTGGCACCGCGGCGATTTACGCTTGCGGCTCGCCTTCTTTTGGCTTGAACTGCTTGTCGCTGATGCGGAACTTGTTGCGACGATCGCCCATCAGATACCGCAGGTCGCGGATCGACAGGTCGCTCACCTCGTGCATGCGGATCAGCAGCGAAGCGCCGACCGGCAGGCGGTGGTGGCGAATTTTCGAGATCACCGGCGGTGCCACTTCCAGCGCGCGCGACAGCGCTGCGTCGTTTTTCAGGCGCAGGTTTTCGATCAGCGTATCCAGCAACCGGTTAGGGTTGTATTGCAACAGATCATCTGAATCCGAATCGCTGTTCATATCAATGCCGACTTGGTTTGTCATGATTTTGATCATTCCTATCTTGAGTTGTCTTGCTTGGTTCATACACGCGGCGTTGCGGTGCTACAACCGTCTTAATGTTATCAACTGCGATGTTTCCGGAACACTTTGGAAAATATATACACAATTGTACAACGTTTTCCAATGTAATACCTGACAGCAATAAAGATTAGAGCGTTGGCAGCGGGCCTTGTTGTCGCGATGCAACATAGCTCCTATGCAATTCTCTCACATAATCACCGTTTTGCAATTGTTTTATAGGTAAAGTTAAGTGTAGGGTAATTATCCGCGAACGGCCGCACAATTCCGGTCCGCATTTGCCCCGGGGTGGTTTGCAGGGGAGTATGTTTCTGCGTGGATCAATTTCCCCTTTGAAATGATGTGCCTGGCCTGTGGTACTGGGGGGAGTATGCGGCCCGGCAACGCGCCTGGGCCGAGGCGCGCGTAACAAAACGTTACAGATCATTACAAAGTTTCGTTCAGATCAACCCTGCACGCTACGGGCAATTCTCACGGCGCGCCCCAGTTCGACCACCGACATGGCATAGAAGTAACTGCGGTTGTATTGGGTAATGGCAAAAAAATTATCGGTTGCCAAGTAATATTCTGTTGCTTCTGCGCCATTTTGAAGGTCGATCAGGCCAAACAGGCGGTCCGCCGGCAGCGCCGCATCGCTGAGCGCACCGGCGGCGGCCAGTTCAGCACCGCTGAATTTGGCGGCCAGCCCCTGGCCGATGAAGCTTTCCCACGCGCGCCCCGGCGACACCGTGGCCGGATACGCCAGCGGCCCGCTGTGGCCGGCCTGCCAGCCGTGCTGGACCAGGAAATTGGCGACGCTGCCGATCGCATCGGTGGCCGAATTGCGCAGGTCGATCTGGCCGTCGCCGTCGAAGTCGACGCCGTACGCGCGTATGCTGCCGGGCATGAACTGCGGCAGGCCGACCGCGCCGGCGAACGAGCCGATCAGCGACAGCGGATCGATCGCCGAGGCGCGCGCCAGCAGCAGGGTGTTTTCCAGCTCGCCGCGGAAGAACGCCATGCGCGCGGCCCGGTTCGGCGTTTCCGGATACGCGAACGCGAGCGTCGTGAGCACGTCCATCACCCGAAAACGCCCGGTGTTGCGCCCGTACACGGTCTCGACGCCGATGATGCCGACGATCACTTCGGCCGGCACGCCGTATTGCTGTTCGGCGCGCGCCAGCGCCGCCGCGTTCTGGTTCCAGAAGGCGACTCCGGCCTCGATGCGCACCGGCTCGACGAAGCGCTCGCGGTAGGCTTGCCAGTTCTTCGGCTTGCCCGGCGGCGCCGGCTTGACCAGCTGGACCGCCGCGTCGATGTAGTTCACCTGCGCCATCAGGACCTTCAGCGCGTCGGCGTCGAAGCCGTGTTTGGCGGCCATCTCGGTCTCGAAATCGGCCACCGCCTGCCACGCGCGAAAGTTCACTTGCTCGCCGGCGTAATCGACCTTGGCCGGCGCGGCCTTGGGCTTGGCCGCCTTGGCGGCCTTGGCATGGGCGGCGGCGCGCGCCTTGTTTGTCGCCTTGGCCGGTGCCGCCGTTGCGGTCGCCGCCAGCGCGGCGCCGGCGCAGGCGAGCGCCAGCAGGATCAGGGAACACGGGCGGTGAATCGGGTGCAGCGGTGAAGTCATCGGAGTGTGGTCAGCAGGGTTGTCAGGGTGGCGGCCAGTCCGGCGTCGGACGGCTGGGCGCCGTATTTGTAGGCGCTGTAGAGTTGCAGGAACTGGCCGGCGGCGTATTTGTGCGCCGGCGCCAGCGCCGATGCGGCGAGCCGCGCGCGGTACGCGTTGGGACCCTCGTCGGCGCCGCGCGCCAGGCCGAGCCGCCCCAATTGCATGCTCAGCGCCGAGTATAACGCATCGATCGGATCGACCCGCGCGCGCATGCGCCGCGCGCGCGCCAGCGCCAGCAGCAGCGCGCCGATCGCCAGCGCCGCCAGCAGGCGCCGGTCGAGCAGGGCGCTGCCCAGCGCGTCGAGTACGCCGTGCTGGCGCTGCGGCGTGTAGTTCAGCACCCACTGGCTCCAGCCGTTGTCGAGCGCGTCGATCTCGAAGCGCAGCCGCGCCAGCCACGCGTTGCGGGCGACGTCGAACTGCATCAGGTCGCCGAGGCCGGCGATGCCGAACGGATCCTTGCGCGCCAGCGCGTGCGCCAAGTCGCGCCGCACCCGTTCCGGCGCCACCGCGGCGGTCGGGTCGACCCGCAGCCAGCCGCGCCCTGCCAGCCACACTTCGGCCCAGGCGTGGGCGTCGGACTGGCGCACCGTCAGCACGCCGTCGACCGGATTGACTGCGCCGCCCTGGTAGCCGGTCACCACCCGCGCCGGCACGCCGGCGGCGCGCATCAGGAACACGAAGGCGCTGGCGTAATGCTCGCAAAAGCCGGCGCGGGTCTGGTACAGGAACTGGTCGACCGAGTCGCGTCCCAGCAGCGGCGGCTCGAGCGTGTAGGCGTACGGCTGGTCGTGAAAGCGCCGCAGCACGGTGTTGACGCGCTCGCGCGGATGGGCCAGCCGGCCCAGCGCGGCGCCGGCCGCCAGCGCGCGCGGATTGAAGCCGTCCGGCAGCGCCAGCCAGCGCTCGGCGCCGGTTAGCGCGGCCTCGGCCTGCAGCCGGTAGTCGGGATGCGAGACGGCGTCGTAGCGCACCGGCTGCGCGATCGGCAGCGCGGCCGACAGTTCCAGTTCGGGCGAGACGGCGCTCGGATTGTCGGCCAGCCGCGGCAGCTCGGCCGGCAGGTCGAGCGCGAACAGCCAGTGCTGGCCGCTCGCCTCGAGCGTCACCTGGTGGCGCACCGCGCGCCCTTGCGCGGCCACGCTGATCGGCGCACGCTGGGCCGGCGTCGGCGCGCCGACCTGGGTCCAGGTGCGCCCGTCGAAGCGGCCCAGCACCACGCCGCGCCAGTACAGCTGCGCCTGCGACGGCGCCGGATCGATGAAGCGCACCCGGAACGCCGTCTCGTCCGACTGCGCCAGGTTCGACAGGTTACCCGGCGCCATGCTGTTCGACAGGCCGCTCTTGCCGCTGGCGGCATCGGCCGGCATGCCCCACAGCGGCCCCTGGATGCGCGGGAACACGAAGAACAGCAGCAGCGCGAACGGCGTCGCCAGGCCGAGCGTGCGCGCGGCCAGCCACAACCGGCGCCGCAGCGGCGGCACCGCGCCGGTGAACTGGAACGACAGCTGCGCGGTCAAGAGCAGCAGCAGCGAGGCGGCCATCATCAGCGCCGTGCCGATGCCCTGCGCGTAAAAGAACGTCGTCAGCAGCAGGAACAGGCACAGGAACACCAGCACGAACAGGTCGCGCCGGGCGCGCATCTCGAGCATCTTGAAGGCCACCAGCAGCACCAGCATGGCGACACCGGCGTCGCGCCCCAGCAAGGTGTGGAACGTCAGCAGCACGCCGCCCATCGAGGCCACCGCCAGCGGCAGCAGCAGCAGCGCCGGCGGCAAGCGGGTGCCGCGCACCGTGATCGCCACGCGCCACGCCAGGGTCGTCGCGCACAGCGCCGTCACCCATGCCGGCAGGTGGCCGGCATGCGGGGCCAGCACCAGCAGCGCGCCGGCCAGCAGCAGCAGCGTGTCGGCCTTGTCGCGCGACAGCCGGCCGACGAAGCCGGCCAGGCGCGCGCGCAGGGCGGCCAGCGGCGCCGTCATGGCTGCTGCGGCGCGATGCCGTGCAGTGCCAGCGCGCCCAGGCAGGCCGCCTGATGCGCCGCGCCCAGCCCGGTCGGGAAGGCATGCGCGCCGATGCGCACGGCGTACGGCAGCGCGCGCTGCTCGGCGTCGAGTACCCAGCGCGTCATGCGCGACAGGCGCAGTTCGAGCGGCAGCGCGGACGGCAGGGCGTCAAAGTCGAGCACCAGCCGGTCGGCGCCGCCGCCCTCGAAATGCTTGGTCACCAGTTGGCCGCCGTAGGCCGGGTCGAGCCGCGCGATCTGGCGCCATGCCAGGCTGCGCATCGGGTCGCCCGACTGGTAGCTGCGGATGCCGGCGAAGTCGTCGTCGCCGGCGCTGCCGCGCCCGTGCGCACGCGCCTGCCCGGCCATCGGCAGCGGCGGCGCCACCGCTTCGGGGAACGGGTAGACCAGCGCGCGCAGGTCCGGCTGCCAGTAGCTCCAGGCGCGGAACAGGCCGAGCGGAAAGCGCGTCACCAGCCGCACGCGCGGCGCGCGCAGCCAGCCGCGCTGCGCGGTGGCGGTGGTGAGCACCAGCGCGGCGCTGCCGCGCGCCGGCGCATCGGCCATGTAGCGCGGCCAGGCGGCGCTGGTGAAGTCGACCCCGATCGCGTAGCGGTCGAGCCCGGTGCGGTTATTCAGCTGCAATTCGAAGCGCGCCTCCTCGCCGGCGAACACGCTGGCGGCGCGGCCCGGGCGCAGGTGCAACTGGCCGAGATTGCGGTAGGTGAGGTACATGTCGACCACCGCGCAGGCGGCCAGCAGGAACACCAGCGCGTAGCCGAGCCCGAGGTTGTAGTTGGTCGCGCCGACCAGCAGCACCAGCAGCAGCGCGCCGAAGCCCAGCCCGGCCTTGGTGGGCAGGATGAACACCCGGCGCCGGTGCAGGAACACTTCGCCCGGCTCGCTCTCGCGCTGGCGGAACAGCCAGCGGTCGGCCTGGCGCGCCAGCCAGCCTGTCGGCACCGTGTTCACGCGCGCGCCGCCTACACCGGCACCGATTTTTGCAGCTGCAGCACCAGGTCGCGGCTGGCCAGCGCCACCCCGTGCGCCGATTTCAGCGGCCGCAGCCGGTGCGCGCAGACCGGCACCAGCACCGCCTGCACGTCTTCCGGCACCACGTGGTCGCGCCCCTCCAGCGCGGCCCATGCGCGCGCCGCCTGCAGCAGCGCGATTGCCGCGCGCGGCGATAGCCCTTCGGCGAACAGGCCGTCGCGGCGCGACGCCTGCGCCAGCGCCAGCACGTAGTCGATCAGCGCGGGCGCCGCATGTACCTGGCGCAGCGCCTGCTGCGCCAGCGCCAGTTCGGCCGGCTGCATCGCCGCCGGCAGCGCCTTGAGCATGCTGCGCCGGTCCTCGCCCATCAGCAGCGCGCGCTCGGCGGCGGCGTCCGGATAGCCGAGCGACAGGCACATCAAAAAACGGTCGAGCTGCGATTCGGGCAGCGGGAAGGTGCCCACCTGGTGCGCCGGGTTCTGTGTGGCGATCACGAAGAACGGCGCCGGCAGCGCGCGCGTGACGCCGTCGGCGCTGACCTGGCGCTCCTCCATCGCCTCGAGCAGGCCCGATTGCGTCTTCGGCGTGGCGCGGTTGATCTCGTCGGCCAGCAGCACCTGGGTGAAGATCGGCCCGGGATGGAACACGAAGCCGTTCTTCTCGCGCTCGTAGACCGAGATGCCGGCTACGTCGGCCGGCAACAGGTCGCTGGTGAACTGCACCCGGTTGAACTGCAGGCCGAGCGAGATGGCCAGCGCGTGCGCCAGCGTGGTCTTGCCGACCCCGGGCACGTCCTCGATCAGCAGGTGGCCGCCGGCCAGCAGGCACGTCAGCGCCTGGCGCACCTGCAAATCCTTGCCGACCACGATCTGGCTGACCTGGCGCGCTACCGTGTGCATTTTTTTGAACATGGACCACTCTTTGCGAAACGACGATAAGGAGGCGGCGCCCGCACTGCTGCATGCGGGCCGAGCGAACAGCGCCGCCGGCGTGGTAGATTAGCACCAGGCGGCGTTTAGTCACCGCTGTCGCCGCCGGTGCGAAGATTTTATGCGAGAACGCCGATCCAGTGCGATATTGATGAGAACCAGGTAGACCGTCCCCATGAGTACAGCCATTTACAGCCATCCGGATTGCCAGCGCCACGAAATGGGCGACTGGCACCCCGAATCGCCAGCGCGCCTGCAGGCGATCGAAGACCAGCTGATCCGCGCGCGCCTGGACGGCCTGTTCGAACGGCGCGAGGGCCCGCTGGCCGAGATCCCGGCGCTGCTGCGCAACCACACGGCGGCGGCCATCGCGCTGGTGCGCGACAACCTGCCGGGGCCGGGCGAATACTATCCGCTCGACGCCGACACCTTGCTCAACCAGTTCAGCTTCCAGGCGGCGCTGCGCGCGGCCGGCAGCGCGATGGCCGCCACCGACGCCGTCATCGCCGGCGACATCGCCAACGCCTTCTGCGCCACGCGCCCGCCGGGCCACCACGCGCGCCCCGGCGGCGCGATGGGCTTCTGCCTGTTCAATAACGTCGCGCTGGCCGCGCACCATGCGCTCGATTCGCACGGCCTGAAGCGGGTGGCGATCGTCGACTTCGACGTCCATCACGGCAACGGCACCGCCGAATCGTTCCGCGACGACCCGCGCGTGCTGATGACCAGCTTCTTCCAGCATCCTTTCTATCCGTATACCGAGCCGGAGCCGGAAACGGCCAACTGCGTCAACATCCCGCTGCCGGCGGGCAGCGGCGGCGACGCCGTGCGCCAGCTGGTGCGCGAGCACTGGCTGCCGGCGCTGCACGCGTTCAAGCCCGAAATGATCTTCATCTCGGCCGGCTTCGACGCCCACCGCGAAGACGATCTCGGCGAGCTGGCGCTGGTCGAAGCCGACTACGCCTGGATGACGCGCGAGATCATGGACGTGGCGCGTGCCTACGCGCACGGACGCATCGTCAGCTGCCTCGAGGGCGGCTACAACCTGTCGGCGCTGGGCCGCAGCGTGGTCGCGCACGTCAAGGCGCTCGCCGAACTGGACTGACCGGCCCGCCGCGGCAAAAACCGCCACGGCGCGCGCACGGTATGCAGCGCGCGTTGACACCATGGCATCGCGCGGGTAGATTCGTCATCAGCGGCAGGCTCGCCCGCTTGACGATTTCGTTCCGGATTGCCGCGTCCGGCTTCGCTCACCGCTGTCGCGCTTTTTTAATTATCCAGGAGCTGACGATGCGCCCACGCGTGCGATGCGCCGTGACCGCTTGCGTGCCGTGCCGCGCCGCCGTGTCGCGCCTGGCCGGCGCTGCCGCCGTCAACCAGCAGGCCAGCGACCGGCATGGCAGCGCGATGGTGAACCGTGCCATCTAGACCTGCTCGCGCCACACGCCCGGCGCGGCGGCGGCGCCTGACGCAGGTCGCCATCGCCGTGGCGCTGATCGCAGGCGCGATCGCCTGGTTCGTCCGCGCCGACCGCGCCGACGCCGGCCGCCGGGTGGATGGCGCGGCCGCCGCCGCGTCGGTGCCGCGCATTGCCGGCAGCATCGGCGCCGCCGCCGCCGGCGCCATACCGCCGGCCACGCCGCAGGCGGCGCGGCGCCGCCAGCTGCTCGACAGCCTGCAGCTGGCCGACCATACCTATTGCAGCTATCGCGACAGCACCAAATACCCGCACACCTCGCGCCCGATCGCCGAGCAGCCCGACCAGGTCTATCCGAACGCGCCGGTCAACGACAGCCACGCGATGCGCCTCGACGGCGGCGGCGCCGACCCGAAGGTGCAGATCCAGACATCGCAATCGCGCGTCTACATGGCGGCCGGCGAAGTGGTGGCGTTTTCGCTGCGCGCGCTCGACGCCGACCGCCAGGTGCTGCCGCTGGTGGTCACGCGCGCGCTGGCACAGGGAGTGACGTTCAAGAATGCGCGGCCGGCGCCGCAGGTGGCGCTGGCCTTCGCCGACGACGGCCAGGGCGCCGATCCGGTGGCCGGCGACGGCGCCTTCGCCGCCGTGCTGGCGCCGGCGCTGACCGGACTGGCCGCCTTCAACGGCACCATCCGCATCGAGGTGCGCTACAGCGTTGCCGGGCGCGCCGGCGTGGTGCTGTTCGACGTCATCTACACGCCCGAGCCACCGGCGCTGTGGACCGGCCAGGTGCGCGAGGCGGTCGAAAACGGCTCGCTCAATTTCTACCTGAAGGCCCAGGTGCGCCAGGCCGGCCGCTACATCGTCAGCGGCCGGGTCGACGACGCACGCGGCCGCCCATTCGCGCTGCTCACCTTCAACGACCTGCTCGCCAGCGGGCCGAACGACGTGAAGCTGACCATGTTCGGCAAGCTGCTGCGCGACCAGGACGCCGCGCTGCCGCTGACCTTGCGCGACGTCGACGGCTACCTGTTGCGCGAAAACACCGATCCCGACCGAGCGCTGATGCCGCGCATCGAGGGCAAGGCGCTGGTCGGCAAGCCGCACCCGCTGACGGCGTTTTCGGATGCCGAATGGCAGGGCGAAGAGCGCAGCCGCTACCTGGCCGCGTTCGGCAATGACCTGGCGCGCGCGCGCGCCGCGCTGGCCGAGTCCGATCCCGGCGCGCCGCTGCCGCCAAGCACCTGTGCAGAAACACCGAACCACTGATGACCCGGCGCTGTCATACACTCATCCAACCTCCTGGGAGTACGAGATGAAGACGATGATGCGGCTGGTGGTGGCGCTGTCGCTGTTGCTGGCGGGCGCCGTGTGCAGTCAGGCCGGGGCGACCAATTATTCGCTGTGGATCAAGGGGCGCGGTGCCGGCGGCGCGGTCGGCAACTACGACGACTTCTCGTACTGGGGGCCGTACCGCTTCAATGCCGGCGTCAACAAGAAAGCGGTCAACTGGGACGGCTACAACAGCCTCGCTTCGCAGAACGGCACGGTGCGCAACGCGCTCGACTGTTTCTGCACCGGTTCGAACTGGTGCTACGTCGCCACCTTCAGCGCCGGCGACCCGATGATGGGCTACACCCTGGCCAACTACGGCGGCTCGTCGCGCCGGGTCAAGAACGCCGCGCCCAACGGCGCCGGGGTCTGCGCCGATGCCGGCGGCGCCTCGCAGACCGGCTGGAACATCTACTGGGTGCGTGCGGCCGCTGGCGCTGGCGGCGGCACCGAACTGTCCGACGCCGGCGCCTGGACCACCGGCGAGCCGCTGGTGCACGACCTGAAGACGACCACGGTGCGCGCAATGTACAACCACAACGACACGCGCGGCATCTGGTTCTACATGTATGCCGGCGCCAGGGGCACCTTCTATTCGGGTATCCTGCCGGGGCAGGACGACGAAGTGGTGGCCTATCACAGCTCGGGCGCGGTGTCCGGCAGCGCCGGCGGCGCCTACTGCAATCCGCGCGATTGGTGGTGCAACGACCTGACCCTGGGCAGCCAGGTCAACGAGGGCGGCTGGCCCAAGTGGACCAATCACTACTTGTCCTACCGCGACGACACCGAATATTTCAAGCACTACCTGAACGGCAACTGGGAAGGCATCACCATGCCGATGCGCGCCGACATGGAGGCGCTGGCGCGGTAATGGGAGGCGCTGGCGCGGTA
>JARXKM010000157.1 GCA_030272785.1 Pseudomonadota bacterium | reverse complement strand
AGCGGGCGCGCCGCCCGCGCTCTGGAAGCGCGCGCGAAAATCGGTCGGCGTCACATTCAGGTGGCGCTGGAACGCCAGCCGCATCGCTTCGGCCGAGGCAAAGCCGCAGCGCTGGGCGATGCGCGCCACCGGTACGTCGCCCTGGCTCAGCTGGCGGCGCGCGGCGTCGATCCTCAGCATCTGCACGTATTTTCCCGGCGCGACCTGCATCGCGTCGATGAAGCGGCGGGCGAAATTGCGCGCACTCATGGCGCAGCGTTCGGCCAGGATCTCGATCGACAGGTCGCTGTCGAGGTGGTCGGCGATCCAGCGCGTCAGCTCGCCGAAGCGGTCCGGATCGGGGGCGCCGACTTCGGCGGCCAGCTGCGCGCTGAACTGCGACTGGCCGCCGGGGCGCTTGAGGAACACCACCAGTTCGCGCGCCACCGCCAGCGCGATCGTCCGTCCGAGGTCGTGCTCGACCAGCGCCAGCGCCGAGTCGATGCCGGCCGATACGCCGGCCGAACTGTGAAATTTGCCGTCGCTGACGAACAGCGCGTCGCGGTCGATCCGAACGTTCGGGAAGGCGGCGGCGAATTCGTCGAAATGAGCCCAATGGGTGGTGGCGCGGCGCTGCTCGAGCGCGCCGGTGGCCGCCAGCGCGAAGGCGCCGGTGCAGATCGAACCGACCCGCGGCACGCGCCGGCACAGGGCGCCGAGCGCGTCGACCAGGCGGGCGTCGGCGGGCATCATGCGCGCGCCCAGGCCGCCGGCCAGCAGCAGCGTGTCCGCTTCGAGGGTCGGGTCGTACACATCGCGCGACGCATGGATCTGGACGCCGGAACCGGTGGCCAGCAGGCCGGCCCGCGGCGCGGCCAGTTCAAGCGCGTACGGCGCTGGCTTGCCGGCGGCCACGGCGGCCTGGTTGGCCGCGGCGAAGACGTCGAGCGGACCGGTGATGTCGAGCATCTGCGCCGGCGCGAAGCCGACGATCACGACGCGATGCGGTTGGCGCATGGCCTGCTCCCATAGTTGAAGATGGCAGCAATGCAGGGACACTCTGTCCGAATTCATGCTGGCCGTCGCAGCATACTACCACCAGTGGCAAACAGCGTCCGGGCATCGCCGGCGCACGCCGATTCACCTTCAGGAGACCGAGATCATGTACAGACGCTGCATTTCATACACCACCGCCGCGCTGGCGGCCGTCGCCGCCGGCTGCGCCATGCTGGCCGGCCCGCCGCCCGATCTCGACGTGCGCCTGAGCCGGCCGAGCGCGCACCTGGCCTACGTCGTGGCGATCCGCCCGCTCGAGCCGCAGGTCGCCATCAACCGCCTGCACGCGTGGGAAATCCGCCTTACCAGCGCGGCCGGCGTGCCGGTCGAGCATGCGCGCATCGCCTTCGACGGCGGCATGCCGCAGCACGGCCACGGCTTTCCGACCAGCCCGCGCGTGACCGCGGAGCTGGGCGACGGCCGCTATCGGCTCGACGGCATGAAGTTCAGCATGAGCGGCTGGTGGCAGATGAAGCTGACCATCGAGTCGGCCATCGGCACCGACCAGGTCACCTTCAATACGGTGATCGTCACGCCGGTCGCGCAGGTGGCGGTGGCGGTGGCGAGCGCGCGATGAAACGCGCCTTTCGGCTGGCCGGCGCGCTGTGCGTCGCCGTGCTGGCGCTGTGCGGCGCCGCCGCCCGCGTCGACGGCTGGAGCGCGGCCGAACTGGCGCTGCTGCAGTCGCTGCAGATCGACCAGCTGGCGCCGGCGCCGCCGGACCGGTCGAACGCCTACGAGCGGGTGCCGGCCGCCGCGGCGCTCGGCAAGCGGCTGTTCTTCGATGCGCGCCTGAGCGGCAATGGCCAGGTGTCGTGCGCCACCTGCCACGATCCGGCCAGGCAGTTCCAGGATGGCCGCGCGCTGTCGCAGGGGATGGGCACGGGCGCGCGGCGCGCCATGCCGCTGGCCGACAGCGGCCGCGGCGCCTGGCTGTTCTGGGACGGCCGCAAGGACAGCCTGTGGTCGCAAGCGCTCGGTCCGCTGGAAGACGCCAATGAGCACGGCGGCAACCGGCTTGCCTACGCCCGCGTGCTGCAGCAGCACTATCGGGGCGACTACCAGGCGCTGTTCGGCGCCATGCCGGAGCTCGACGGCCTGCCGGCCAACGCCGGTCCGAACGGCACGCCGGCGCAGCGCGCGGCGTGGCAGGCGCTGACCGACGGCCAGCGGCTGGCCGTCTCGCGCGTGTTCGCCAACATGGGCAAGGCGATCGCCGCGTACGAGCGCACGCTGGGACACGGCGCGTCGCGGCTTGACCGCTACACCGCGGCGACCCTGCGCGGCGAGCCGGGCGCCGCGCAGATACTGAGCGCGGCGGAGAAGCGCGGACTGCGCCTGTTCATCGGCAAGGGCGACTGCATCTCCTGCCACAACGGCGCGCTGCTGACGGATCAGCATTTCCATAACACCGGCGTGGCGCCGCGCGATCCGCAGCGGCCCGACGCGGGACGTGCGGCCGCCATCGCCAAGCTGCTGGCCGACGAATTCAACTGCCTCGGCCCCTTCAGCGACGCCCGGCCGGCCGATTGCCAGGAGCTGCAGTTCATCGCCGACCGCGATCCGAAGATGGCCGGCGCGTTCAAGACGCCGAGCCTGCGCAACGTCGCGCTGCGACCGCCCTACATGCACGCCGGGCAGATCGCCACGCTGGACGCGGCGGTGCGCCACTACGCTGGCGCGCCGAAGGCCGTGCTGGGCCAGAACGAGCGCAAGCCGGTGCCCTTCACGGAAGCGGAAATGGCCGACCTGGTGGATTTTCTGGCTACGCTGTCGGGCCCGCTGACGGGTGCGACAAAGTAGCGCTCAGAAGTAGTATCCCGCCTGCAGATTGATGCGCCGCGTGTAACCATCGTGAGACGGCGCCGTGGCGGCCAGGCCGCCAAAGTCCGGCGACATGTAGGGCTGGTGCCGGGCGAGCATGAAGTCGGCGTAAAAAAACCATTTGCCGCCCGACGAGAAGCTCATGCCGCTGACGTTTTGCAGCGAATCCTTGAAGCGGCCAGTCTTCTTTTTGAGGATGCTGTAGTCGTTGTAGACTTTGAAGCCTGTCAGCGGTCCCAGGCTGCCGGCAATGTCGTAGCTGAGGTTGGCGACGTACACGGCGCCCTTGGCCGCCACCGGATAGGGATAGCCGAAGGCGCCGAGCATCACGAAGCTGTTCGGATCGAGTCCGCCAAAAGTCTGGGCGGGACCGTGGCGGGTCTGGTTGTCGTAATACAGCGCTTCGAGCATCAGCTTCCATGGCCCGGCGCTGTGTTTGAGATGCGCGGCGGCGGCGCGGCGGCGGCCGTCCGCGGCGCCGGCGCCGGCGCTGCGGATGGTGCCGGCCAGTGCGGACAGGCCGAGTTCGACCTTGCCGGGGCCGTCCGGATGCCAGGCGCCGCGCGCGACCAGCGTGTCATGCTCGTGGTCGGCTTGCCCGGTGCCATAGCCTTGCTGGGCGTCGTCGGGCACGATGTTGAACGAGTACCGGTTGGCGGCGTGGGCGGTGTTGGCGCCGCCGCCGTAGCTGCCGCCGTCGCGCGGATAGTAGCCGAGCTGCCATTCGAACGGGCCGCTACGCGACGCATAGCTGGCGCCGAGGTTGTAGGTGTCCTCGAAGCCGATGTAATAGGCGATCGATTCATAGAAGTTGTTGGAGGCGTAGGGTGCCAGGCCGAACGGCATCTTGTCGAGTCCGACATGCAGTTCGCTGCCGCCGTCAAGGCGCAGCCCGACCCAGCCGTGATGGAGAAAATGATCGGTGTAGCCGCCTTGCCCAGCCGGGAAATTGTTGTAGCGGTACTGCGCCGAGCCGAGCAGGCGGCCGTCGTCGTAGCTGACGTCCAGGCGCAGCGTGTCGAGTCCGACGAAGCCGTGCGGATGATCGGCCTGCCAGCTTTTATAGACGTAGTTGACGCGCACGGCGCCACCGACCTTCAGCGGCGAGGCGGCGTCGCTGGCCTGGGCGAGGCCCGCGCCGGCGATCAGGATGGCGGCGCACAGGCCGGTGCAGCGGATCGTGTTCATGGCAGGGCGCCTTCGGCAGGGTGGGCAGGGAGGGCTGATGGCATGCCGGCGTCGCGCGCACCGGGGTCGACCGGCAGGTGGACGGTAAACCGGCTGCCCTTGCCGAGCTCGCTGTGGACGTCGATGCGCCCGCCGTGGCGCTTGACGATGCCGTAAGACACCGACAGGCCGAGGCCGGTTCCGGTGCCGACCGGCTTGGTGGTATAGAACGGTTCGAAGATGCGCTGCAGGGTATCGGGCTGCATGCCGCTGCCGGTGTCGCTAATCTCAATCCAGACCCACTGGCCGGCCCAGCCGGTACGGATCGTGATGACCCCCATGACGGCGATCGCATGGGCGGCGTTGATCAGCAGGTTCATGAACACCTGGTTGAGCTGCGGCGCGGCGCACATGACCATCGGCAGGTCACCGTATTGCTTGACGACCTGGGCCTTGTACTTGATTTCGTTACCGACGATATTGAGCGTGCTGTCGATGCCGCGATGCAGGTCGGCCGGCCCGAAGCCGCTGCTCTCGACATGCGAAAAATCCTTCAGCGACTGGACGATTTCCTTCACCCTGAGCAAGCCGTCGCGCGACTCGCTCATGAGGGCATCGACATCTTCGCGGATAAAGTCGACTTCCGCCGCCGCCTTCAGCGCGGCGATGCGGGCGGCCACCTCGGGCGCGGCGACGGCCGCCTGCTCGTAGGTGTCGATGACGCCGAACAAGGTCGCCACATAGGTTTGCAGGGTGCCCATGTTCGAATTGACGAAGCCGATCGGGTTGTTGATCTCGTGCGCCACGCCGGCGGCGAGCTGGCCGATCGATGCCATCTTTTCCGCCTGCAGCAGGCGATCGTTGGCCTGCTGCAGCAAGCGGTTCTGCACTTCCAGCTGCGAGTGCATCGCGCGCAGCGCCAGGTGGGTCTGGATGCGCGCCAGTACCTCGGCGATCTGGATCGGCTTGGTGACGTAGTCGACCCCGCCGGCGTCGAAGGCGGCCACCACGCTGTCGCTATCGGTCAGGGCCGTCATGAAGATGACCGGTATCTGCGCCGTGCTGCTGTCCTGCTTGAGGCGGCGGCACGTCTCCAGGCCGTCGATGCCGGGCATCATCACGTCCAGCAGCACCAGGTCCGGTTGCATCAGGCGGCTGCGCTCGAGCGCCTCTTCGCCGTCCTGGGCAACCAGCACGCGCAACTGGTTTTCTTCCAAAAAATCGACCAGCACGCCGATGTTGGCGGGCGTATCGTCGACCACCAGGATGGTCTGTTTCTGTTGCGCGGGTTGATTCATGGTGATGTTTCCACATACTGTAAGGCGAGCTCGACGAGCGCCTTGGATTGGTAGTCCCTGGCCAGCTGGCGTACCAGCTGGGCGAAGCGGCGGTGGCGCTCATCGAGCGTCTCGATGGCGTCGGCCAGCTGGCGTATCGCCCGCATGTTGCCCTCGCGCGCAAGGACGAGCAGCTGGTCCAGTTGCGCGCGCGGGGGCGCCGCCGGCACCTCGGCGGCGACCGCGACAAGCGGCGGTTCGGCTTGCTCCGCATGGCACAGCGCCAGGCCGAGCAGGCTGCCCAGTGTTTCCAGCAGGCCGTTCTGGTGCACCGGCTTGGTCATGAAGGCGTTCGCGCCGGCGACCAGGGTCTTGTCCTGGTCCTCCTTGCTCACGCTGGCCGAGAGGGCAATGATCGGCAGGTCCGCCCCACCCGGGATGCGGCGAATCAGGCGCATCGCCTCGAGCCCGTCCATCACCGGCATCATGATGTCCATCAGCACCGCGTGCGGTGCCCGCAGGCGCACCTGGTCGACTGCTTGCTGGCCATCACATGCCAGTTCGATGCTAAATCCCATGCTCGACAACAGGTCGCGCAGCATGTGGCGGTTGGCGGCAATGTCGTCGACGATCAGGATGGTGCGGCGCTCGCCCAGGTAGCCGATCACGTCGCGCTCGCGCTGCGCCGCCACCACCCCGAAGGCGGCCGGTTCCAGCGCCAGTTCGAACCAGAAGCGGCTGCCGACGCCCGCTTCGCTGGCGACCTCGATCTCGCTGTCCATCATGCGCACCAGCTTGCGGCTGATCGACAGGCCCAGCCCGGTGCCGCCGAACCGGCGTTCGGCCGCGCCGACCTGTTCGAATGGCTGGAAAATGCTTTCAAGCTGGTCCGCCGACATGCCCACGCCGCTGTCGGTCACCTCGAAGCGGATCGGCACGCGGCCCTGCGCGTCGGCGGTGGCAGCGCTGCCGAGGTTGGCGACGTTGGCGACGGCGGTGACGCGCAGGCCGACCTGGCCGCGGTCGGTAAACTTGACCGCATTGCCGAGCAGGTTCAGCAAGATCTGCAGCACCCGCTTCTCGTCGAACAAGAGCGGCGGCAAGCCGGCCGGGGCCTCCAGCGTGAAACCGAGGCCTTTCTGTTCGGCGCGCACCTGGATGATATGCTGCACGCCGCGCAGGAAGCCCGTCAGGTCGACCGCTGCGGGCAGCAGGTCAAATTTGCCGGCCTCGATCTTGGCCAGGTCGAGCAGGTCGGTGATGAGCATCAGCAAGTGCTCGCCACTTTCCTGGATGGTATTCAAGCCGATCAGCTGGCGCTCGTCGAGCAACTCGTTGCGCTTGAGGATTTGGGCATATCCGAGGATCGCGTTGAGCGGGGTGCGCAGTTCGTGCGTCATGCTGGTCAGGAAAGTGCTCTTGGCGCGGTTGGCAAATTCCGCCTGTTCCTTGGCGATCTGTAATTCGGCCGTACGGTCGCGCACCAGGTCTTCGAGATGGTCACGGTGGCGTCCAAGTTCGATTTCGGTATGGGTGCGGTATTCGATCTCCTTTTGGAAGGCCAGGTTTTTCGCTTCGATCTCGACGAAATAGGCTTGCAAGGCCTGCCGCGTTTGTTCCACGCCGCGGCCCAGCGCGCCCAGTTCGTCGTCCCGTTGCCAGACGCACGGGCGCGAAAAATCGCCTTGGGCCAGGCGCGCCGATTCTTGTTGCAGGCGTGCGATCGGGTCGAGCAGGCGGCGCTTCAGCAAGGCCACCACCATCACCATCGACAGCAGCAAGCTGGCGCCGAAGGTGATGGCGAAGTCGCGCCGGTCGTTGCTGATTTCCGCCTCGATCAGGTCGCTCGCCATCTCCAGGTCGACATTGCCGATCTCGGCATTGTTGAACATGACCGGACGGACGATGTGCGAACTGTGCCCGCCGCGGCGGGCCGGAAAGTGCTGGGACAGGAACACGCCCGTCATGGCGTCGCGCACAATGATCGAGACGATGCGCTCGTCGGCGAACAGCGACGCCAGCAGGGGCCGGCCGGCATCGACGTTGACGTTCCATAGCGGCTCCTGCATGCCCAGCGCGAGGATTTCGGTCAGTTGGCGATGTTCGAATTGCCAGCGTTCCATCTTCGCCCGGTCGCGCTGGCGATCGCTGTAGACGCTGATGGAAGCCGGGATCAACAGCCCCGCGGCGACCACCAGGACGATGGCGACGCGCAACTTCACCGGCAGCGTTCGACAGGGTTCATGCGGCTAGCGGCGCGGCGCGCCGGTGGTGCGTTCAAGTTGTTCAAAATAACCGTTCTCGATTGTGGCAATATCGGTCTGGCGCAGCGCGGCATCGTACGCCTGCTGCATTTTTTGTCCGGCCGCGGTGCGCTGGAAGCACACATGCAAGGTCAGTTCGGCCAGCGGATGGTCGTCGAAGGCCAGTTGTGCGCGCTGCTTTCTCAACGCCGGGTCGGTCGAGAGCAGGTAGCGCAGCACCGCCTTGTCGATCACCACGGCGCGCACGCGGCCGGCCAACAGCTTTTTCAGGTTGACCGTATCGCTGACCGAGGCGTCGACCGACAATTTGCCCTGCTTGACCATGGCGTCGAACTGCTCGCCATTCGAGTACCCCAGCACGACGCCGAGCTTGTCCTTGGCCAGATCATCAAGGCGATGCCACGCCAGCGGCTCCGCCGCGCGGATGGCAAGGCCGACCGTGCTGTGTCCCATCGGCGCCGAGAAGTGGCATTCGCGCGCGCGCTCGGCAGTATGGTAAGCGGGGAAGTAGCCGGCGAAATCGGGGTCGCCGCCGCCGATCTGCATGGCGCGCTTCCAGGGGAAATAGTCGATCTTGACACCGTAGCCGGCGCGCGCGGCGACCGTCCTGGCGATCGCCGCGGACATGCCGTCCTGCGGCAGCGAGCGGCCGACGTACGGCAACCATTCGAGGCTTGCAAGGTGGATTACGGGCGGCTCAGCCTGCGCCGGCTTCAACCCTCCGGCAAGCGCGCAACAGCCGAGCAAAAGCAAGTCGATACGTTTCATGACGACGCCCTTGGACCGAAGTACCCAGTGTAACGCCGAATTGGTTTCAAGTGGCGTCTTCGTTGCTGTGCGCCAACATATGATGGAAAAATCGATGCCGAAGTGGGATAACGTTCAACGCTGAGCCGGATTGGGTTGGCGCGGCCGCCGGCCAGGGCGGCGCGGCACGCCAGAGCATCGCATCGCATAAAGGGCTATCCTTCCGATACGTGAATCGGCAGGAACTCATTGGATACGCAGTTGATAGCGCCGGGCCAGCTGGCTGAGATGTCATTCAAGATCGACGGCATGACCTGCGCCTCGTGCTCGGCGCGGGTCGAGCGCACACTGGCCAAGGTGGCCGGCGTGCGCAGCGCCAGCGTCAACCTGGCCACCGAAAAAGCCACCGTGCGCGCCGATCCGGGCGTGCCCGCCAGCGCCCTGGTCGACGCCGTCGCCAAGGCCGGCTACGCGGTCGCCACGCACAGCGTTGCGCTGGCGATCGGCGGCATGACGTGCGCCTCGTGCGCCGGCCGGGTCGAGCGCGCACTGGCGCAGGTGCCGGGCGTGACCGGCGCGGCCGTCAACCTGGCCACCGAAGAGGCCGCCGTCACCCTGGCCGCCGACGTCCCGGTCGCCGCCTTGATCGCCGCCGTCGAGCGCGCTGGCTACCAGGCATCGGTGGCCGGCGAGGGCGCGGCGCCGGCGGCCCGGTCGATGCCGGCCTGGTGGCCGGTGGCGCTGGCGGCGGCGCTGTCGCTGCCGCTGATCGTGCCGATGCTGGCGCACCCGGCCGGCTTCGACTGGATGCTGCCCGGCTGGCTGCAGCTGGCGCTGGCCACGCCGGTGCAGTTCTGGCTCGGCGCGCGGTTCTACCGCGCCGGCTGGCACGCCGCGCGCGCCCTGACCGGCAACATGGACCTGCTGGTGGCGATCGGCACCAGCGCCGTGTACGGCCTGTCGCTGTACCTGCTGCTGGCGCATCCGGCCGGCCACATGCAGCACCTGTTTTTCGAGTCGTCGGCGGTGGTCATCACGCTGGTCCTGCTCGGCAAATGGCTCGAAGCGCGTGCCAAGCGACAGACCATCGCCGCCATCGGCGCGCTCGAATCGCTGCGCGCGCCCGAGGCGATCGTGCGGCGCGGCGGCAGCGACCTGGTGGTGCCGGTCGACCAGGTGCGGCTGGGCGACACGGTGATCGTGCGCCCGGGCGACCGGGTGCCGGTCGACGGCATCGTCATCGAGGGCAGCAGCGCGCTCGATGAATCGCTGCTGACCGGCGAGAGCATGCCGGTGGCCAAGCAGGCCGGCAGCGCGGTGACCGGCGGCGCGGTCAACGCCGACGGCCTGCTGGTGATCCGGGCGAGCGCGATCGGCGCCGCCACCGTGCTGTCGCGGATCATCAAGCTGGTCGAGGACGCGCAGGCGGTGAAGGCGCCGATCCAGCGGCTGGTCGACCAGGTCAGCGCGGTGTTCGTGCCGGCGGTGCTGCTGATCTCGATCGTCACCTTGCTCGGCTGGGGTGTGCTGACCGGCGACTGGCAACAGGCGCTGCTCAACGCGGTGGCGGTGCAGGTGATCGCCTGCCCGTGCGCGCTGGGGCTGGCGACGCCGACCTCGATCATGGTCGGCACCGGCGTCGCCGCGCGCTACGGCATCCTGATCAAGGACGCCGAGGCGCTCGAGACCGCGCATGCGGTGACGGTGGTGGTGTTCGACAAGACCGGCACGCTGACCGAGGGCCGGCCGACCCTGGCCGCGTTCGAAGGCGGCGACCAGGTGCTGGCGCAGGCGTGGGCGGTGCAGCAGTACAGCGACCATCCGCTGGCGACGGCGGTGGCCGATGCGGCGCGCGCGCGCGGCCTGGCGCTGCCGGCGGCGCAGGCGGCCGAGGCGCTGCCCGGCAAGGGCGTGAAGGCGAGCGTCGACGGCGTCACGGTCTACCTGGGCAACCGGCGCCTGATGCAGGAGCTGGGCCTGGCGGCCGACGGCTCCGCGGCGCACGAGCAGCTGGGGCGCACCGTGTCGTGGCTGGCGCTCGAATCGGCGGGCGGTATCCGGCTGGCCGGCCTGCTGGCGTTCGGCGACACCGTCAAGCCGTCGGCCAAGGCGGCGGTGGCGCGCCTGGCGGCGCTCGGCGTCAAGTGCATGATGCTAACGGGCGACAATCCCGGCAGCGCCAGTGTGGTCGCGGCGAAGGTCGGCATCAGCGAGTTCCGCGCCGAGGTGCTGCCAGCCGATAAAAGCCGCGTGGTGGCCGAGTTGAAGGCGCAGGGGCACAAGGTGGCGATGGTCGGCGACGGCATCAACGACGCGCCGGCGCTGGCGGCGGCCGACATCGGCATCGCCATGGCGACCGGCACCGACGTCGCCATGCACACCGCCGGCATCACCTTGATGCGCGGCGATCCGGCGCTGGTGGCCGACGCCATCTCGATCTCGAACCGCACCTACCGCAAGATCCGCCAGAACCTCGGCTGGGCCTTCATCTACAACATCGTCGGCATTCCGCTGGCCGCGTTCGGCATGCTCAATCCGGTCATCGCCGGCGCGGCGATGGCGTTCAGTTCGGTCAGCGTGGTCGGCAACGCCTTGCTGCTGCGGCGCTGGCGGCCGGAGGG
>JARXKM010000156.1 GCA_030272785.1 Pseudomonadota bacterium | reverse complement strand
GTGGCGTTTGGTGCAATCGCCTCGACATCATGTCGGCTATCAAGTATTTACTTAAAGAATGGTAAGAAATTGACAATTCTCAATGTATGGGCTTTCTGCGAATTTACGTAGTCATTCCAGACCACGCAGCTCTTCATGGCGATTCACGGCAATTACAGCCGCTCGACATGGTCCGCGCCAGTCGCGATAAAATAGCCGACAGATGCGTGGCGGGCGTGTGCGCCGGCCGATTGAAAGACCTCCATGAGCGATGCCCGACCCGATTTCAAGGCCGATTTGAACGACAACTCCCCGCTTTACATGCAAGTGGCGCGCAAGCTGATCGCCGACGTGCGCGAGGGCCGCTACCAGGTCGACCAGGCGCTGCCGTCGGAGCGGCTGCTGTCCGAGCAGCTCGACGTCTCGCGGGTGACCGCGCGCAAGGCGATCGACCAGCTGGTCGGCCAGGGCCTGGTGGTGCGCCGGCGCGGCTCGGGCAATTACATCGCGCCGCGCATCGAACAGCCGCTGGCGAACCTGTCGAGCTTTTCGGAGCAGCTGCTGCAGCGCGGCTACCGTCCCAGCTCGCAGTGGCTGAAGCGGGCGATCGTGGTGGCCGGCGCCGACGAGCAGCTCAGCCTGGGGCTGTCGCCGCACAGCCGGGTGGCGCGGCTGGAACGCCTGCGGCTGGCCGACGACGTCGTGATGGCGTACGAGGTGAGCGTGATTCCGGCCAGCGTGCTGCCGCGCCCCGAGGCGGTGGGCGGCTCGCTGTACGAGCACCTGGCGCTGTCGGGGCACCTGCCGGTGCGGGCGCTGCAGCACATCCGCGCGATGAACGCGCCGGCGCTGCTGGCCGGCCAGCTCGGCATCCCGGAAGGCCAGGCGGTGCTGTTCATCACCCGCATCAGCTACCTCGAATCGGGCCAGGCGGTCGAACTGACGCATTCCTACTGCCGCAGCGACCATTACGATTTTGTCGCTGAAATGCGACGCGTTTCATAACCTTTCGGAATGACTCCGGCTGATCCTTTCATGGGCAGCGGCCGGATGGCGGGCTGGCGTTGGTATTACACTGGTAGCATCCAATTCTAGGTCATCCACTAGGCTATAAGGCAATGTTAAAAACTGAAGCGCCTTCCCGCGAGCATGCGCAGCTCGACCAGTATCCGACCGTTGAGCTGATCAACGCGCTGGTCGACGACCAGCTCAATGCCGTCAAGGCGGTGCAGGCGGCCAACGCGCGCATTGCCGCCGCCGTTGCCGCCGCGTTGCCGCGCATCGAAGCGGGCGGGCGCCTGATCTATGTGGGCGCCGGCACCTCGGGCCGCCTCGGCGTGCTCGACAGCGTGGAACTGTATCCGACCTTTTCGTGGCCGCAGGGGCGCGCGCTGGCGCTGCTGGCCGGCGGGCGCGAGGCGATGTTCGTCGCCGTCGAAGGCGCCGAGGACGACCTGGCGCAAGGCGGCGCCGACCTGCGCGCCACCGCGCCGACGCCGAACGACGTGGTGCTGCTGCTGGCCGCCTCGGGCGCCACGCCGTACGTGCTGGGCGCGCTGCGCGCGGCGCGCGAGGCCGGCGCGCTGACGATCGGTTTCGCCAACAACGTCGACGCCCCGGTGGCCGGCGAAGCGGAGATCGGCGTCACGCTCGATACCGGCTCAGAGCTCATCTCGGGCAGCACGCGGCTGAAGGCGGGCACTTCGCAGAAGATCGCGCTGAACACGTTTTCGAGCGCGCTGATGGTGCGCCTGAACAAGGTCTACGGCAACCTGATGGTCGACTTGAAGCCGACCAACGCCAAGCTGGTGCTGCGCGCGGTACACCTGACGATGGTTGCCACCGGCGCCGACGAGCAGGCCGCGCGCGCCGCGCTGGCGCAATGCAATTTCCACGTCAAGGTCGCCATCGTGGCCCTGATCAAACACACCAGCATCGACCAGGCCGACGCCCTGCTCGAGGCGGCGCGCGGCAGCGTGCGCCAGGCGCTGGCCGACTGATCGGCGCCGACGCCGTGCCGCGCCAATCCGACAATCCGAAAGATCCATGCAAACAGCGCAAGTGAAGAGCCCGTGGCTGTGGGTGCCGTCGCTGTATTTCGGCCAGGCGATCCCGTACGTGGTGGTGATGATGCTCTCTGTCATCATGTACAAGGCGAACGGCATCTCGAACACCGACATCGCGCTCTACACCAGCTGGCTGTACCTGCCGTGGGTGATCAAGCCGCTGTGGTCGCCCTTCGTCGACATGTTCCGCACCAAGCGCTTCTGGATCGTCGGCCTGCAGCTGGTGATCGGCGCGGCGCTGGCGCTGGTGGCGCTGACGGCGCAGCTGCCGTCGTTCTTCCGGGCCAGCCTGGCGGTGCTGTGGCTGATGGCGTTCAGCTCGGCGACCCACGACATCGCCGCCGACGGCTTCTACATGCTCGGCCTGCGCCAGCCGCAGCAGGCCGCGTTGGTCGGCGTGCGCAGCACCTTCTACCGGCTCGGCATGCTGGCCGGCCAGGGCGCGCTGGTCTACCTTGCCGGCCAGCTGACCGAGCGCACCGGCGACGTGCGCTTCGCCTGGTCGGTGGTGTTTTGCGTGCTGGCGGCGATGTTCCTGGCGCTGTGCGTGTACCACCACCTGGTGCTGCCGCGGCCGATCGACGACAAGCCGGTGGGCCGCAGCGACAACCACCTGGGCGAATTCTTCGCCACCTTCGGCGCCTTCTTCAAAAAGCCCGACATCCTGCTGATCCTCGGTTTCATATTGACGTTCCGGCTGGGCGAATCGCAGCTGCTGAAACTGGCCGCGCCGTTCCTGATGGATCCGCTCGCCAAGGGCGGGCTGGGCATGACGACCTCGCAGGTCGGCGTGGCCTACAGCACCGTCGGGGTGATCGCGCTGACCCTGGGCGGGCTGCTGGGCGGCGTCGTGATTTCGCGGCTGGGCCTGAAGCGCTGCCTGTGGCCGATGGTGTTCGCCGTGCACATCCCCGACCTGGTGTTCGTCTACCTGGCCAGCGCGCTGCCGCAAAACTTCACCCTGGTGGCGGCCTGCCTGGCGCTCGAGCAGTTCGGCTACGGCTTCGGTTTCACGGCGATGATGATGTACATGATCATGGTGGCCGACGGCGAGCACAAGACGGCGCACTACGCGATCTGCACCGGCCTGATGGCGCTCGGCATGATGCTGCCGGGTATGGTCAGCGGCAAGATCCAGGCGCTGCTCGGCTACCAGCACTTTTTCATCTAC
Source organism: Pseudomonadota bacterium (assembly GCA_030272785.1). Taxonomy (GTDB): domain Bacteria; phylum Pseudomonadota; class Gammaproteobacteria; order Burkholderiales; family Burkholderiaceae_D; genus JAFCUW01. The sequence goes on along the minus strand of JARXKM010000156.1, from coordinate 7,770 downwards.
GTCTGCCTGATGACGATCCCGGCTTTCTGCGTGGCCGCGCTGGTGAAGATCGATCCCGGCTTCGGCAAGCGATGACGGCGCGCCTGGGGTCGCTCGACGCGTTCCGCGGCTTCACCATCGCCGCGATGGTGCTGGTGAACAATCCCGGCGACTGGAGCCACCTGTACGCGCAGCTCGAACACGCGCACTGGAACGGTTGGACGTTTACCGACACCATCTTCCCGTTTTTCCTGTTCATCGGCGGGGTGTCGATGGCGCTGTCGCTGGGCCGGCTGGCCGCCGCCGGCGCCAACAAGACGCAACTGCTGCGCAAGCTGGCGCTGCGGGCCTTGCTGATCTTCCTGATCGGCTTCGCGCTGAACGTGGTCCCCTACTTCAATTTTCCGCACGTGCGCGTGCTCGGCGTGCTGCAGCGCATCGCCATCTGCACCCTGCTGGCGGCGCCGATCGTGCTCTATTGCAGCTGGCGCCAGCAGCTGGCGTGGATCGCCGGCCTGCTGGCGCTCTACTCGGCGGCGATGCTGTGGCTGCCGGTACCGGGCATCGGCGCCGGCGTGCTCGAACCGGGCCAGGACATCGGCGCGTACCTGGACCGCATGCTGTTCGGCCCGCACCTGTGGGTGCAATCGAAGAGCTGGGACCCGGAAGGGCTGGTGTCGACCGTGCCGGCGCTGTGCAGCCAGCTGATCGGCGTGCTGGCCGGGCGCTGGCTGCTGGCGTCGGCGCCGCGCAGCGAGCAGACCGTGTGGATGCTGCTGGCCGGCCTGCTGCTGCTGGCGCTCGGGTCGATCCTCGACGCCATCCTGATGCCGATCAACAAGAGCCTGTGGAGCAGCTCGTTCTGCCTGTTCATGAGCGGCTGGGCGCTGATCGCGTTTGCGGCGTTCTACTGGCTGCTCGACGTCAATCCCAGCGCGGCAGTGCGCGAGGCCGCCGCGCGCTGGTGCCGGCCGTTCGTCATCTACGGCATGAACGCGCTGTTCATCTTCGCGCTGTCGGGACTGATCGCCAAGATGCTCGGGTTCATCAAGTTCAGCCAGCCGGACGGCACCAAGGTCGCGCTCGGAAAACTGCTGTACGCGCCGATCCGCGCCATCCCGATTGCGCCAGTGAATACGTCCTTGCTTTATGCTCTGCTGTTTAACGCGTTCATGTTCAGCATCGCGTGGTTCATGTGGCGCAAGAAATGGTACGTGAAAGTATAGTGTCCAGAAAATTCGGGAGTCGTTTTGCAGCCTAATATGAAGAAACGCGCGTTGGCGCTCGCAGGCCTGGCCGGTGCGCTGAGCGTGTCCGGCTTGTTGACAAGCTGCACCACGGTGAAGCCGACCGCGCCGGGCGTCGTCGCCGGCGGCAGCGCCACCGCGCCGCCGCCGGCGCCGCACGAGTTTCGCGCCGCCTGGGTGTCGACCGTCGCCAACATCGACTGGCCGAGCAAGCCGACCCTGAACGCGGCGCAGCAGCAGGCCGAGGCGATCGCCATCCTCGAGCGCGCCCGCGCGCTGAACCTGAACGCGGTGGTGCTGCAGGTGCGCCCGAGCGGCGACGCGATCTACCCGTCGGCGCTGGAGCCGTGGAGCGAATACCTGACCGGCGCGCAGGGCGTGGCGCCGCACCCGCTGTACGATCCGCTCAAGTTCTGGGTCACCGAGGCGCATGCGCGCGGGCTGCAGCTGCACGCCTGGTTCAACCCCTACCGGGCGCGCCACTCGGGCGCCAAGTCGCCGGTCGCCGCCAACCACATCGCCAGGACCAGCCCGGGCGCGGTGAAGAGCTACGGCAAATTCCTGTGGATGGATCCGGGCGAGGAGGCGGCCTCGAAGCAGACGCTCGACGTGGTGCTCGACGTGGTGCGCCGCTACGACATCGACGGCGTCCACATCGACGATTATTTTTACCCGTATCCGATCGAGGCGCCCGGCGCGGCCGGCGAAGCGGCGGCGCTCGAAGGGAGCGGCGCGGCCAAGCCGGAGCTCGATTTTCCCGACCAGCCGTCGTGGCAGCGCTACCTGCTGGCCGGCGGCAAGCTCGAGCGCGCGGCATGGCGGCGCGACAACGTCAACCGCCTGATCGAGGCGCTGTACACCGGCATCCACCGCGAGAAGAGCTGGGTGCTGTTCGGCATCAGCCCGTTCGGGCTGGGCAAGCCGGCGCTGCGCCCGGCCGGCATCGTCGGCTTCAGCCAGTACGACAAGCTGTACGCGGACGCCGAACTGTGGCTGGCCAACGGCTGGCTCGACTACCTGTCGCCGCAGCTGTACTGGTCGATCGCACAGGCGCCGCAAGCCTATCCGGTGCTGCTCGACTACTGGGTGGCGCAGAACCGCAAGGGCCGCCACATCTGGCCGGGGCTGTTCACCAGCCGCATCGGCGCGCCGAGCAAGGACTATCCGCCGGAGGAAATCGTCCAGCAGATCGACGTCACGCGCGCGCGTCCCGGCGCCAGCGGCCACGTGCATTTCAGCATGGCCGCGCTGATGGAGAACCGCAAGGGCATCGCCGACCAGCTCAAGGCCGGCCACTACGCCGGGCCGGCGCTGGTGCCGGCGACGCCGTGGCTGGGCAGCGAGAAGCCCGGCGCACCGGGCGTGCTGGTACTGCGCCACGCCGGCGCGACCCTGCTCAAACTGGCGCCGGGCAAGGCCAACGCGCAGTACGCGATCTGGTCGCGCTACGGCAGCGAGTGGCGCTTCGCGGTGGTGCCGGCCACGCGCGGTGAGTGGAGCATCGCCGACGATGCGCGGCTCGGCGCGGCCAGCGCGGTGTTCGTCAGCGCCGTCGACCGGCTCGGCAACGAGAGCGCGCCGCTGTCGGTGCTGGGCAAATAGGCATGGCGATGACGGATCTGGAGGTGGCACCGGATGGCCCGCTCGGCCTGGGGATCGATGCCGGCGGCACGCAGACGCGCTGGGCGCTGGCGGCGCCGGGCGGTGTGATCGTCGCCGAAGGCCAGGTGCCGGGCCTGTCGGCCTTGCAGCTGAGCAGCGCGGCCGGGCGCCACACCGTGCACGCCAACTTCGCCATGCTGGCGCGCGCAGTGCTCGCGCACGGCCGCCCGAGCCGCGTGCGCGCCGGCCTGACCGGCTTCGGCGGCGACGGCGAACAGCTGCAGCGCTGGCTGTCCGAGCTGCTCGGCCTGGGCGCGCGCGCGATCGCGCTGTGCAACGATATCGAGATCGCCTACCTCGACAGCTTCGCGCCCGGCGCCGGCTACCTGGTGTACGCCGGCACCGGCTCGATCGGCGCCTACATCGACGAACAGCAGCAGTTCCACCGGGCCGGCGGGCGCGGCGTGGTGCTCGACGACGGCGGCGGCGGTTTCTGGATCGCGCGCGAAGCGCTGCGGCAGATCTGGCGCGGCGAGGACGAATGTCCGGGCGCCTGGCAGCAGTCGCCGATGGCGCACGCGGTGTTCGACCATGTGGGCGGCAGCGACTGGTCGGCTTCGCGCCAATTCATCTACGGCCAGGAGCGCGGCGAAGTGGGCAAGCTGGCGCTGGCGGTGGCGGCCAGCGCCGACGCCGACCCGGCCGCGGCGGCCATCTTGCGCCACGCCGGCGTGGAACTGGCGCGGCTGGCCGGCGCGCTCGGCGCGCGCTTTGGCGCTCGCCCGGTGGTGCTGGCCGGCCGCGCCGCGGCGCTGCATCCGCTGATTGCCGCGGCGATGCGCGCCGCGCTGCCGCCCGCCACCGTATTGACCCAGACGGTCGGCCACGCGCACTACGCCGCCGCCCGCCTCGCCGCCAACGACGCCCCGCCGGCCCACTCCTGAATTTACCTAGCCTGGATAGCCCCCGATGAAAACCCTGTTCGCCACCCTCCTGATCGCCCTGCTCGCCGGCTGCGCCGGCAGCGGCCCGCGCATCGACACCTCGCTGTCGGCCAAGGCCCAAAGCAGCCGTGTCAAGTTCGTCATCATCCACTACACCGTGGGCAATTTGCCGCAGTCGATCAAGACACTGACCCAGGAAGGCGTGAGCGCGCACTACCTGCTGACCGACCAGGCCGAGCCGATCGCCTACCGGCTGGTCGACGAGACGCGCCAGGCGAATCACGCCGGGGTGTCGCACTGGAAGAACTACACGCTGCTCAACAGCAGCTCGATCGGCATCGAGATCGTCAATCCCGGCTACACGATCGGGCCGGACGGCGTGCGCACCTGGTATCCGTTCCCGCAGGCGCAGATCGACCAGCTGATCGTGCTGCTCAAAGAGATCGTCGCCAGGCATCAGATCGCGCCGGAAAACATCCTTGGCCACAGCGACATCGCGCCCGGGCGCAAGCAGGATCCGGGACCGATGTTCCCGTGGTTCCAGCTGGCGCAGGCCGGCCTGATCACCTGGCCGGACGCGGCGCGGGTGACGGCCGCGCGCGCGCAGTACGAGGCGCAGTTGCCGGACGTCGCCTGGTTCCAGAAGCGGCTGGCGCAGCACGGCTACGCCACCCCGCAGACTGGCGAGCTCGACACCGGCACGCGCAATGCGCTGATCTCGCTGCAGATGAAATACCGGCCGGCCGCGATCGACGGCACCCCCGATGCCGAGACCGCCGCGCTGCTCGATGTGCTGACCACGCCGGCGGCCAAGGCGCCCTGACCGGGCACGGCGCGGCGCCAGATGCGTTATGCTGCCGGGATAGGCGCGCCTTGCCGGCGCGCTCACCACGAAGGATGAAGCGATGCGCCTGCGCCACATAGAAGTCTTCCACGCCATCATGCAGGTTGGCACCATCAGCGGCGCAGCGCAGGTGCTGCACATCTCGCAGCCGGCGGTGACGAAGGTGCTGCAGCACGCCGAACTGCAGCTGGGCATGCCGCTGTTCGAGCGCGTGCGCGGCAAGCTGTATCCGAAGCCGGAGGCGCACCGGCTGTTCATCGAGACCGAAAAGCTGCACCGCGACCTGCAGGGCATCCGCCGCCTGGCCGCCAGCCTGAAGGGGCGCGCGGTCGAGACGATCCGGCTGGTGTCGACGCCGACCATTGCCATCAGCGTGCTGCCGGCGGCGATGTCGGCCTGGCGGCGCGAGTTCGCGCAGACGCGCTGCGAGCTGGCCACGTTCCACACCAGCGAAATCGTCAATGCGCTGCGGCTGGGCGAAGCCGACCTGGCCTTGTCGCTGCAGGACCCGCGCCATCCCGGCATCGTCGCCGAGCCGATCGCGCAGGGCGTGATGACGGCGATCGCGCCGGCCGGCAGCTGGAGCGAGGCCGACTGCCGGCTGCCGGTATCGGCCGACGGCCTCAGCGGCGAACTGATCGGCCATGCCGACAACGACCCGCTCGGCGACCTGGTGGTGGCGGCGTGCGAAGCGCAAGGCATCACGCCGGTGTTCCGCACGGTGGTGCAGACGTACCAGATTGCCCGCTCGCTGGTCGAAGCGGGCGCCGGCATGGCGGTGGTCGACCCGTTCACGGCCGCCTCGGCGCTCGAGGGCAAGGTGCAGCGGCGCGCGTGGGCGCCGGCCATCCCGGTGCAGCTGTTCCTGCTCACCGCCAGCCACTCGCCGCTGTCGCACGGCGCGCGCGAACTGGCCAACAGCATCGGCGCGGTCGCGCGCGCCTCGATCGGCCAGGAACGGCTGGCATGACGCCCACCCTGGCGGCCGAAGAGATTGCCGGCAGCGCGCAATTTCGCCACCTGTCGACCATCGCCGGGATCGCGGTGGACTTGCGTTACGCCAGCGCCGACAACTTCGTCGGGCGCGACTTGTACACGCCGTTCGACTGCGCCTGGCTGCACCGCGACGCCGCGGCGGCGCTCGAGCAGGTGGTAGCGTGGCTGGCGCGCGCGCGGCCGGGCGCGACGGCGCTGGTGCTCGACGCGCTGCGCCCGCAACGGGTGCAGCAGCAGCTGTGGGATGCGCTGGCCGGCACCGACTTGCAAATGTACCTGGCCGATCCGCGGCGCGGCTCGATCCACTCGTTCGGCATGGCGCTCGACATCACCATCGTCGACGAAGCCGGCCGCGAGCTCGACATGGGCACCGGCTTCGACGACCTGACCGAGCGTTCGCATCCGGCGCTCGAGCCGGTGATGCTGGCGCGCGGCGACATCACGGTGCAACAGATCGCCAACCGCCAGCTGCTGCGCGACGCCATGTTCCAGGCCGGCTTCCAGGGCATCAACACCGAGTGGTGGCATTACGATTGCGGCGACCGCGCCGTGGTGCGGCAAACGTTTCGGCGCGTGCTGTAGGGATGCCGATGGGGATGCCGATGCCGGCGCCAGCGAAGCGCATCGCCATGATTGTTCAGCGCTACGGCGCCGACGTGAATGGCGGGGCGGAAGTCATGGCCAGGATGATTGCCGAAAAACTGGCCGCGCATTACGACGTGACGGTGCTGACGAGTTGCGCGCTCGATTACCACACCTGGAAGCCGGTGCTCGCGCCTGGCGACAGCGAAGAAGGCGGCGTGCACGTCAAGCGGTTCACCAATCTCGAACGCGCCTCGCGGCGGGTGCAGGCGGCGCACAACCGGAAACTCGACGGCCGGACCCTGGGCAGGAAGGTATTTCGCTGGCTGAAGGAGCCGGGATGGTGGAATGCGCTTTTTCCGCCGAAGCAAATCACCTACCAGGACAACGTCGACTGGCTGCAGGCGCAAGGTCCGTGCGTGCCGGAGCTGGTCGGCTACCTCCGGCACAACAAGGAAGAGTACGCGGCATTCATCTTCTTTACCGCGCTGTATTACCCGACCGCGATGGGGATCGTGGAGGTGGCCGGCAAGAGCATCCTGATCCCGACGATGCATGATGAGCGGGCGTCGTATTTTCCGATTTATCAGCAAGTGATGGCCAGTGCGGCGTGGCTGTTTTTCAATACCAGCGTCGAGCAGGAGTTTTCGGAAAAGTTATTCCCCATCGAGCAATGCAAGAAGGCGATCGTCGCCACCGGGATCGAATTGGACGACACCGCGGTCGATAGCGCGGTCCCGGCAAAATTCAATATTCACAAGCCGTACCTGATTTACGTGGGGCGGGTCGACAAGTCCAAGGGCTGCGACGTGTTGCTGGACTATTTCACGCGATTTTCCGCCAGCCATGGATCGCCCTTGCAGCTGGTGCTGGTCGGTAAAAACAGCATGGAAGAGTCGGCTGGTCCGGATGTATTCTTTACCGGGTTTGTGAGCGATGCCGAGAAGATCCAGCTGATGAAGCAGGCGCAGGCGTTGCTAATGCCGTCGTTGTTCGAAAGCCTGTCATTGGTGCTGCTGGAGAGTTTCGCGTGCAAGGTGCCGGTGATTGCCAACCTGAGGTGTGAAGTCCTCAAGGACCATCTCGACCAGAGCGAAGGCGGCTGGCTGTATGCGACGTATGGCGACTTCGAGCGAATATTGACCGACTTGCTGGGAAACGAAAGCGGCAACCGGCGCAAGGGTGATGCTGGGCATCGCTATGTGGTCGACAACTATTCCTGGGATAGCGTGATAAAGAAGTACAAGATAGCGATTGAAGATATTTGCAACAATCACTAGATTATGGGGTTAAGTTTTGGAGTCAGGTCTGACAAATTCTGGGGTCAGGTCTGACAATCGGACATTTTGCTGGGGTCAGGTCTGACATTCGGACAAACAGCTGGGGTCAGGTCTGACATTCGGGCATTTTGCCGGTCGGCTTGCAAGCTGATCAAGGGGATTGATGTCTTGAGCGAAATTCGGAACCAAGCTCGGCGGGGAAATTGTCGCAATAATGTCCGAATGTCAGACCTGACCCCAAAAAAATGTCCGAATGTCAGACCTGACCCCAGCAAAATGTCCGATTGTCAGACCTG
>JARXKM010000155.1 GCA_030272785.1 Pseudomonadota bacterium | reverse complement strand
AGGTGCTGCGCGATGGCGCCGCCGCCCAGTACGGCTCGGACGCGATCGCCGGCGTGATCAATATCGAACTGAAGAAAAGCCTCGGCTGCGAGAGCGTGGTCGGCGCCGGCGAATACTCCGCCCACGACGGCAAGAACTACCTCGGCACCGCCTACTGCGGCTTCCGGCTCGGCGAACAGGGCAGCATCGGCATCACCGGCGAGATGCTCAACCGCGGCCGCTCGAACCGCGGCGACGCCGACAGCCCGCGCATCATCGGCGATTCGCTGGTGCGCAACCGCACCGTGTACGTCAACGGCGACACCGCGCTCGGCGCCGACGGCAAGCTGTACTTCACCGCCGGCGTGCAGGACCGCTTCGGCTCGAGCGCCGCCTTCGGCCGCGGCGGCATCGGCTCGGATGACATCCCCTCGAAAAATTCGGCCGCGATGTATCCGGCCGGCTTCGCGCCGTTCATCAACGCCGACGTCACCGACCACTACGGCACCATCGGCTACCGCACCCGCGCCGGCGACTGGAACGCAGACTTCTCGCAGACCTACGGCTTTAACAAGATGCACTACAACATCAGCCACACCTTGAACGCGTCGATCGCCAACAAGGACCTGCTGGCCGGCGGCAAAGGCATCAGCCCGAGCAGCTTCGACGCCGGCGGCTTCCAGTTCCAGCAGCAGACTTCGAACGCCGATTTCAGCAAGTTCTACAGCGATATCATGGGCGGCCTGAACGTCGCCGTCGGCGCCGAATACCGCAAGGAGAATTACAAGATCTTCGCCGGCGAGCCAGGCTCGTACAACGACGTCGACGGCCTCGGCTTCGGCGGCAACGCCGGTAGCCAGGGCTTCCCCGGCTTCCAGCCGAGCGACGCCACCGACAAGGATCGCCACAGCAGCGCCGCCTACCTCGATCTCGAGGCCGATGTCACCAGCCGCATGAAGCTGCAAGGCGCGCTGCGCTACGAAAAATTCAGCGACTTCGGCTCGACCGTCACCGGCAAGGTGGCCGGCGCCTACCGCCTCGCCGATGCGGTGCTGCTGCGCGGCTCGGCCAGCACCGGGTTCCGCGCGCCGTCGCTGCAGCAGGTGTACTTCTCGTCGACCTTCACCGATTTCGTCGGCGGCGTGGCCAAGGACGTGGTGTTCGCACCGAACGGCGGCGCGGTCACCAACGCGGCCGGCATCCCCAAGCTGAAGGAAGAAAAGTCGAAGAGCTTCACGCTCGGCGCGACCTGGACGCCGACCGCCTCGACGTCGGTGACCGCCGATCTGTACCGCATCAATATCGACGACCGCATCGTGCTGTCGGGCCGCTTCGATTCGGGTAACTATCCGGCGCTCGGCCAGTTGCTGCTCAAGCTGGGCGTGGCGTCGGCGCAGTTCTTCGTCAATTCGATCGATACCCGCACCCAGGGCCTGGACCTGACGATCTCGAACAAGACCGACTTCATGTCGGGCAAGCTGAATACCTTCCTGGCGATGAATTTCAGCGCCACCGACGTCACCAGCATCAAGGCGCCGCCGTCGCTGAGGGGCTTCGAGGATGTGCTGCTGTCCGAGCGCGAGCGCCTGTTCATCGAACAGGGCGGCCCGCGCCGCAAGGCCACGCTCGATTTCGACTACACGCTCGGCCAGGTGAACACCGACTTCAAGATCATCCACTTCGGGCCGCAGACGCTGGGTACGTTCTCCGGACCGCCGACCCCGCGCATGCAGTATGCGTCTAAGACATCGGCCGATCTGGCGTTCACGTATCTGTTCAGCGAGAAGACCAAGTTCACCATCGGCGCGGCGAACATCTTCAACGTCCACCCAACCGCGCAGGATCCGAACGAGACCGACAACGGCTTCAAGTACGAGAGCGTGCAGTTTGGCTTGAACGGCACGTCGTATTTCGCGCGCCTGTGGCATAAGTTCTAAGCGCAGTATGGGTTCCCGCGCGGGCGGGAACCCATAGCCGATCCGCTTGATGCGGTACTAGGCGCGCTTCGGAAACGCCACCACCGCCGACAATCCCCCCAGCCGCGCCGACTGACCCAGCGTCAGAGTCGCGCCGTGCCGTTCGGCGATCGCCTTGATAATCGCCAGTCCCAGGCCGCTGCCCGCGGTCTCGCTGCCGGCAATCCGGTAGAAGCGGTCGAACACCCGTTCGCGCTCGTCGGCCGGGATCCCCGGCCCGCTGTCTTCCACCACGATGGCCGCGCCGTCCGCCTGCGCACGCACCTCGAGGTCGACCGTGCCGCCGTGCGGCGCGTACTTGATGGCGTTGTCGACCAGGTTGCGCATCAGGATCATCAGCGCATCGGCCTGACCGGGCACGCTCACGTCATCGGCATGATGCAGGCCGAGATCGACGCCTTTGTGCTGCGCCACTCCAACCAGGTCGCCCACCGTGCGGCGCGCCAGCTCGGCCAGCGCCACCGGCTGCTGCGCGGCGCCGCCGGCCGCGCTGGCCTCCTGGCGCGCCAGCACCAGCAGTTGTTCGACCAGCCGCGTGGCGCGCTCGATGCCGGCGCTCAGCCGCGCCACTGCCAGCTGGCGCGCTTCGGCACTGTCGGCGCGCTCCAGGCTGGCCGCCTGCAGCTTGAGCGCGGCCAGCGGCGTGCGCAGTTCATGGGCCGCATCGGCGACAAAATTCTGCTGCGCCGCGAACGCCGTGCGCACGCGCCCGAACAGCAGGTTCAGTTCCTGCACCAGCGGGCGCACTTCGTCGGGCAGGCCGGCCTCCGACACCGGCGAGAGGTCGTCGGCCTGGCGCGCCGCCACCTGCGAGCGCACCCGCGCGACCGGCTCGAGCGAGCCGCTCACCACCCACCACACCACCAGCATCAGGATCGGCATCATCACCGCGATCGGCCCGACCGTGCGCAGCGCCAGGTTGCCGGCCATGTTGCGGCGCACCGCCATGTCCTGCGCCACCTGCACCGTCTGGGTGCTGGTCTGGACCGAGAAGATCCGGTAGGTGGTGCCGTTCGCCTCGACGTTGGAAAAGCCCAGCACCGCGCGCTGCGGCAGGCGCGCGCGCGAGCCGGTGCGAAACACCTGCACGCCGTCCGGCGTCCACACCTGCACCACCAGGTCGTTGTTCTCGGCGTCGGCGCCGTCGATGCCGGCGCGCGCCGCTTCCATGTTCGACAGCGGCGCGCTCGAACGCAGCGACAGCGCCATCTGCTGCATGTGGTAGTCGAAGATCTGGTCGGCGTCGCCGAGCGCGGTGCGGTAGGCGATGGTGGCCTGGGCGATGGCGGCGATGCTGATCGCCGCCAGCAGGAACCACAGCAGGCGCCCGCGCAGCGAGTGCGTCACTTTCATAGTTTCGGCACCATGTAGCCGACCCCGCGCACGTTCTGAATCAGCTCGCTGCCGAGCTTTTTGCGCAGGCCGTGGATGTACACTTCGACCGCATTGCTGGACACTTCATCGCGCCAGCTGTACAGCTTTTCCTCGAGCTGCAGGCGCGACAGCACCGCGCCGGGCCGCGCGATGAGCGCCTCGAGCACCGCCCATTCGCGCGCCGACAAGGTGGCCGGCACGCCGTCGACGCTCACTTCGCGGGTGGCCGGGTTGATGGCGATGTTCTTGTACTCGAACACCGGCTCGGCGCGGCCGGCCGAGCGGCGCAGCAAGGCGCGGATGCGCGCCAGCAGTTCGTCGAGGTCGTAGGGCTTGAGGACGTAGTCGTCGGCGCCGGCATCGAGCCCGGCGATGCGCTCGCCCACCGCATCGCGCGCGGTTGCCACCAGCACCGGCGTGCGGTCCTTGCGGGCGCGCATGGCGCGCAGCACTTCCAGGCCGTCCTTGCGCGGCAGGCCCAGGTCGAGCAGCACCAGGTCGTAGCTTTGCGATTGCAGCAGCGCCGTGTCGGCCATTTCGCCGTCCTTGACCCAGTCGACGGCGTAGTGCTCGTCCCTGAGCAGGTCGAGCACCACTTCGCCGATCATCACATCGTCCTCCACCAGCAACAGCCGCATCGTCGTCCCGTTTCTTGTTAGCCGATCCGCACCGGTATGAAGATTTTGTCACTCCCGCGCTGAATCAGCAAGGCCACCGACTTGCTCGACTTGCCGACCACCTCGCGCACCTGCTCGACGCTGGTGACGGGACGGCCGTTGATCGACAGCAGCACGTCGCCCGGCTGCACGCCGGCGTTCGCCGCGGCGCCGCCGGCATCCTCGATCACCAGGCCGGTGGCGATGCCGCTCTGGCGCCGCTCCTGCGGATCGAGCTGGCGCAGCGCCAGGCCCAGCCGCGAGCCGCCGTCGTCGCCGGCCAGCGATGCGCGCTCGGCCGGCGCCGCCTTCTCGCTGGCGTCGCCGAGGCGCGCGCTCAGCTGCACGATGCGGCCGTCGCGCCAGACGTCCAGCTTGACCTGGTCGCCCGGCCTGGCCAGGCTGAGCATGGCCGGCAGGTCGCTCGAGGCGACGATAGGCTGGCCGTTCAGCTTGCGGATCACGTCGCCGGACTTGAGCCCGGCCTTGTCGCCGCCGCCGCCGCGCTCGACGCTCGACACCAGCGCGCCTTCGGGCGACTCGAGCTTGAACGAATCGGCGAAGCCCTGGTTCACTTCCTGCACCGTCACGCCCAGCTTGGCGTGCTTGACGGTGCCGGTGGCCACCAGCTGCTCCTTGATGCGGTTGGCGACGTCGATCGGGATGGCGAACGACAGGCCCTGGTAGCCGCCGGTCTGGCTGTAGATCTGCGAATTGATGCCGACCACTTCGCCGCGCGTGTTGAACAGCGGTCCGCCCGAGTTGCCCGGGTTGACGGCGACGTCGGTCTGGATGAACGGCACCGCGCTGTCGTCGAGCGAGCGGCCCTTGGCGCTCACCACGCCGGCCGTCACTGAGCTCTCCAAGCCGAACGGCGAGCCGATCGCCAGCACCCATTCGCCCACTTTCAAATTGCTCGAGTTGCCGATCGGGACCACCGGCAGGTTCTTGGCGTCGATCTTGAGCACCGCCACGTCGGTCTTGGGGTCGGAGCCGAGCACGCGGGCGCGGTATTCGCGCCGGTCCTGCAGCTTGACCGTGACTTCTTTGGCGTCGCGCACCACGTGCGCGTTGGTCAGGATGACGCCGTCCGGACTGACTATGAATCCGGAACCAGCGCCAAAAACGGGCATGTCGCGTTGACCGCGGGGATGTTGCGGCCCCTGGAAGCGACGGAAAAATTCAAAAAACGGATCGTCCTCGTCGGGCTGCTGCTGGGCGCGGCCACGCTGGCCGTCGAACGAGGTCTTGGTGCTGCCCATGACGCGCACGTTGACCACGGCCGGCCCCATGCGCGCGACGATCTGGGTGAAATCGGGCAGCGCCATCGACACCTGGGCGCCGGGCGCGGCCAGCGGCGCTGGCGCAGGCGCAGGCGCAGGGGCGACGTAATTGGACTGCGCCGCCGCGAGCTGGCCCGCGGCGACCGCGTTGTTATGGTTCACTGCAATCGCACCGACCGCGCCGCCGATCACGCCGGCGGCAGCGAGGGCCAGCGTCAGGCGCTTGGCGGTTATGGCAGTAACGGCACCGTGGTTTTGCATTGTCGTACTCCTCCGATTGAGTAGGTGATTCGATGAGTGTTAGTGTGAACCGGCAGACTTAGGATTTGCTTAACCGCGACCATCGTCCGGGCTCTGAATCTGGGTCGCCCCCCGCGCGGACTCGGCGTCCCCGTCCGACCCGGCGACGCCAAAGGGGCGCCCCTGTTCCAGCGGGCGCCCTGTGTCTGTCGGCCGAAACGCCGCGCGGTTACGCGGCCTGGCGCTGCTCGAGCGCCTGCACGTTGGCGCCACCGTCGATGACGATCTTGCGCGGCTTGAGCGCCTCCGGCACTTCGCGCACCAGCTCGATGGTCAGCATGCCGTTGTCGAAGCCGGCGGTGGTGACCTTGACGTGGTTGGCCAGCTGGAAGCGCTGCTCGAAATCGCGCGCCGCGATACCACGGTGCAGGTAGGTGCGCTGCTGCTCATCCTTCTGCTTGCGCCCGGTCACGTGCAGCGAATCGCGCTCGGCGACGATCTCGACTTCGGAACGGTCGAAGCCTGCCAGCGCCATCACGATGCGGTACTTGTCTTCGCTGACCAGCTCGATGTTGTACGGCGGGTAGCTCGGCTGCGCATCGGCGCGCTGTTCGAGCAGGTTGGCCAGGCGATCGAAGCCGATGGCGGAACGGTACAGCGGGGTAAGGTCGAATGTACGCATGATAAATATCCTTGTAGAAAGTTAAGCGATAGGTTGGCGGACCTCTGATGAGCATCCGCTGAGTCCAATCTAGCGTCGCGCCGGCGCTTTTCAAGGCCTTGAAAAATACGGTTTTTTGCCCAATGGACCGAAAAATATTTATTCAAACGTGGCGACACGTTGCGACACATTGCGACATATAAGGTCAATTTGCCCGTGCTACACTCCGAACCGCCATATTGCCGATCAACCATTTCCCTTCCGCCCCATGACCGCACCGTTCAAGCATCGCCTGCTGCCCCTCATCGCCCTGCTCGCCGCCATCGCCCTGCCGGCCGCCGCCGTGCCGCCGCCGCTCGACCAGCCCTACCCCGGCACCATCGTGCTGAAGGTCGATGCGAGCAAGCTGAGCCAGCAAATCTTCCAGATGCGCATGACGATCCCCGTGCGGCCCGGCCCGCTGACCTTGCTGTACCCGCAGTGGCTGCCGGGCGACCATGGCCCGGTCGGCCCGCTCACCCAGCTGGCCGGACTGAAGTTGTCCGCCAACGGCAAGCCGCTCGACTGGGTGCGCGATCCGGTGCAGGTGCATGCCTTCCACGTGACGGTGCCCGAAGGCGTCAGCACGCTCGAGGCCGAGTACCAGTTCCTGTCGCCGCTCGATCCGGCCCAGGGACGCATCACGATGACCAGCGAGATGCTCGGCGTGCAATGGTCGTCGGTGACCTTGTATCCGGCCGGCTACGACAGCCGCCGCATCACGGTGCAGCCGAACCTGACCTTGCCGGCCGGCTGGCAATACGGCAGCGCGCTCGAGACCGCCACGCGCGACGGCGACGAGGTGCACTTCAAGGCGCTCGACCTGGCCACCTTGATCGACTCGCCGCTGTTCGCCGGCCGCTATTTCAAGCGCATCGACCTCGACCCGGGCGCCAAGGTGCCGGTGCACCTGAACATCGTGGCCGATAACGCCGAGAGCCTGGAGGCCAAGCCGGCGCAGATCGCCGCGCACCGCGCGCTGGTGCAGCAGGCGGCCAGGCTGTTCGGCTCGCACCACTACAAGCACTACGATTTCCTGTTCGCCCTGTCCGACGAGTTCGGCGGCATCGGCCTCGAGCATCACCAGTCGAGCGAGAACGGCCTCGAACCCGGCTACTTCACCGACTGGGCCAAGAGCGAGGCCGATCGCGACCTGCTGGCGCATGAATACACCCATTCGTGGAACGGCAAGTTCCGCCGCCCGGCCGGCCAGGACGTGCCGAACTTTAACGTGCCGCTGCAAAACGAGCTGCTGTGGGTGTACGAAGGCCAGACCGAATATTGGGGCAAGCTGCTGGCGGCGCGCTCCGGCCTGATCTCCGTCACCGGCACCCACGACGACATCGCGGCGATGGCGGCGTACTACGACAACGTGCAGGGCCGCACGTGGCGCGCGATGCAGGACACGGTCAACGACCCGATCATCAACGCGCGCCGCCCGCTGGGCTGGAGCAACTGGCAGAGGTCCGAGGATTATTACGTCGAAGGCTTGTTCATCTGGCTCGACGCCGATACCAAGATCCGCGAACTGTCGGGCGACAAGCGCTCGCTCGACGATTTTGCGCGCGCCTTCTTCGGCGTCGACAACGGCAGTTACGCGCCGGTCTACTACCGCTTCGAGGATGTGGTGGCGGCGCTGAACCAGGTGCAGCCGTTCGACTGGGCGCAGTTCCTGCGCTCACGCCTGGACGGCCATGCCAGCGGTGCGCCGCTCGACGGCCTGGCGCGCGCCGGCTGGAAACTGGTCTATACCGACACGCCGAGCGCGGCCACCAAAGCTGCCGAGGAACACCGCAAGAGCAACGACTTCAGCTACTCGCTCGGGTTCGCCGTCAAGCAGGATGGCAAAGTAGCGCAGGTGCAGTGGGACGGCGTCGCCTTCCGCGCCGGCCTGGCGAGCAACAGCAACATCGTCGCCGTCAACCATCGCGCCTACAAGCCCGAGGTGCTGCAGGCGGCGATCAGGGCGGCCAAGACCGGCAAGGCACCGATCGAACTGCTGGTGAAACAGGGCGTCAATTTCCGCACCGTTACGCTCGACTACCACGGCGGCCTGCGCTACCCGCACCTCGAGCGCATCGCCGGCACGCCGGACCGCCTCGCGGCGATCCTGAAGGCGCGTAAGTAATGCATTGTTCGTCCACCCCAACCGACTCCGTTGCCCCCATGACCGCACCGTTCAAGCACCGCCTGCTGCCCCTCGTCGCCCTGCTCGCCGCCTTCGCCCTGCCGGCGCGCGCCGCCGTGCCGCCGCCGCTCGACCAGCCTTACCCCGGCACCATCGTGCTGAAGGTCGACGCGACCAACCTGAGCCAGCAGATCTTCCGCGTCAAGATGGCGATCCCGGTCCAGGCCGGCCCGCTGACCTTGCTGTATCCGCAGTGGCTGCCCGGCAATCACGGCCCCAGCGGTCCGCTCACGCAACTGGCCGGGCTGAAGTTTTCCGCCAACGGCAAGCCGATCGAGTGGGTGCGCGACCCGGTGCAGGTGCATGCCTTCCACGTGACGGTGCCGGCCGGCGTCAGCACGCTCGAGGCCGAATACCAGTTCCTGTCGCCGCTGGAGACGGCGCAGGGGCGCATCACGATGACCAACGACATCCTCGGCGTGCAGTGGCCGTCGGTGACACTGTATCCGGCCGGCTACAACAGCCGCCGCATCACCGTGCAGGCCAACCTGACCTTGCCGGACGGCTGGCAGTACGGCAGCGCGCTCGAGACCGCCGCACGCGACGGCAACGAGGTCCACTTCAAGCCGCTCGACCTGGAAACGCTGATCGATTCGCCGCTGTTCGCCGGCCGCTATTTCAAGCGCATCGACCTCGACCCGGGCGCCAAGGTGCCGGTCCACCTGAACATCGTGGCCGACAACGCCGAGAGCCTGGTGGCCAAACCCGAACAGATCGCGCCGCACCTGGCGCTGGTCCAGCAGGCGGCCAAGCTGTTCGGCTCGCACCACTACAACCACTACGATTTCCTGTTCGCGTTGTCGGACGATTTCGGCGGCATCGGCCGCGAGCACCACCAGTCGAGCGAGAACGGCGTCAAGCCGGGCTACTTCACCGAGTGGGCCAAGGGCGAGGCCGGACGCGACCTGCTGGCGCACGAGTACACCCACTCGTGGGACGGCAAGTTCCGCCGCCCGGCCGGCCAGGACGTACCCAACTTCAATGTACCGCTGCAGAACGAATTGCTGTGGGTGTATGAAGGCCAGACCCAGTACTGGGGCAAGGTACTGTCGGCGCGCTCGGGGCTGATCAGCGAGCAAGGCACGCAGGACGGCATCGCCGCGGCGGCCGCCTTCTACGACAACGTGCAGGGTCGCGCGTGGCGCGCGATGCAAGACACGGTCAACGACCCGATCATCAACGGGCGCCGCGCGCTGGGCTGGAGCAACTGGCAGCGCGGCGAGGATTACTACGTCGAGGGCATGTTCATCTGGCTCGACGTCGACACCAAGATCCGCGAACTGTCGGGCGACACGCGCTCGCTGGACGACTTTGCGCGCGCGTTCTACGGCATCAACGACGGCAGCTTCGTGCCGGCGTTCTACAACTTCGCCGACGTGGTGGCCGCGCTGAACCAGGTGCAGCCATTCGACTGGGCGCCGTTCCTGCGTTCGCGTCTCGACGGTCACGCCAGCGGCGCGCCGCTCGACGGCCTGGCGCGGGCCGGCTGGAAACTGGTCTACACCGACACGCAGAGCGAGTTCAGCAAGTCATCCGACGAGCAGCGCAAGACGACCGACTTCAGCTACTCGCTCGGCTTTGCGGTCAAGCAGGACGGCGGCGTGGCGGCGGTGCAATGGGATGGCGTGGCGTTCCGCGCGGGCCTGGCCGGCAACAACACCATCGTCGCCGTCAACCAGCGCGCCTACAAGGCCGAGTTGCTGAAGGCGGCGGTGAAGGCGGCCAAGGACGGCAAGGCGCCGATCGAATTGCTGGTGAAACAGGGCGCCAATTTCCGCACCATTGCGCTCGACTACCACGGCGGCCTGCGCTACCCGCACCTCGAGCGTATCGCCGGCAGCCAGGACCGGCTGGCAGCTATCCTCAAGGCCCTCAAATAATTTGCCGATGGTGTATGCTAAAACTATGACTACCGATACCGACATTCAACTGAGCGGGCCGTTCAAGGCCAGCGACAGCAGCGGCCGTTCCCACGACGTCAAGGCAATCCGCATTTTCGACGAGGGCTACGGGATTATTGACGTGTACGTGGACTTCGCCGCGCCGGTGGCGCCCGGGCTGTACAAGGACAAGGCGCTGGTCGGCCAGATCATCGACCGCCTGCGCGCGCTCGGCTACGTCGGCCCGAACTTCGAGCACAGCGATCCGGGACTGCAGGAGAGCAAGCTGATCGTGCTGGAAGCGCCCGAAGAGTTCAGCGATTTCGCCAAGAAAAAGGGCTGGAAGAACCTGGCCGAAGAGTTCGACGACGAATGAGGGGTCTGGGGTCAGGTCCGGACATTCGGACATGTGGTTCTTCACATGTTCGAATGTGTGGACCTGACCCCGGGGTTAGCCGGCCGACACGCTGGGGGTCAGGTCTAACATTCGAACATTTCAACAAGCCGAAATATCCGAATGACAGACCTGACCCCGGTTCGCCGCCGGGCGAGCTGCGCCCGGTCAGTCACCTGCCCGCACATAGCGCGCGCTCCACACCGCGATCATGGCCGCCACATACTGCGCATCCTCCTTGCGCGTGAGCAAGTGATCGGCATCGTCAAGTGAAATGAAACTCTTCGGATGCCTGGCCGCCGTAAATATTTGTTCCGCATTGC
>JARXKM010000154.1 GCA_030272785.1 Pseudomonadota bacterium | reverse complement strand
CGCCAACGGTCAGTGATCGCCAACGGTCAGTGATCGCCAAAGGCAGCGGACCGCCAACGGCTAGTGGATCGCCAGCGTCTTGGCGGTGCCGCCGGTTTTCTTCGGCAGCGTCAGTTCCAGCACGCCGTCGTGGTACTCGGCCTTGGCCTGGGTGTCGTCGACCGCGTGCGGCAAGGTGAAGCTACGATAGTACTGGCCCCACGAACGCTCGGTGCAGAGCATGTTCTCGCTCTTTTCCTCGGTTTCCTGCTGGGTTTGGGCGCTGATCGAGACCTGGTTGCCGTCGACGTTGACCTTGATGTCCTCTTTCTTTACCCCGGGAACTTCCGCCTTGACGACGTAGGCCTGGTCGGTTTCGCGCACGTCCATGCGCGGCGTCAGGCCGCCCGAGCGCGTCCGCGGAGCCAGCAGCGACTGCTTGAAGACTTCGTCGAAGCCGCGAAACGGGTCGAGCCGGGCCAATTCGGAAAATGGATCGAAACGTGTCAGATTGCTTGGCATGATAGAAAACCTCCTTCGGTAGAACCCGCAATATCGCGGCGTTTTTCCATGATAGAAGCACAACGCCGCAGACGAATGCGCTGGCTCAACGTGCGCGACGGAACTATTCGCGTTGACCGTTGTCGCGCATGACGCCGCACGTTAAGCCGGCGGCGCGCCAAAATGGCTGCGGAACCACGCCGCCGCCAGCGCGGCGACCTGCTCGAGCGCGCCGCTCTCTTCAAACAGATGGGTGGCGCCGGCGACGATTTCGAGCCGCGCGTCGCACAGGATCAGTTCGCGCGCCGCTTCGTTCAGGCCGATGACCTGGTCGTCGTTGCCGCCGACGATGAGCAAGGTGGGCGAACGCAGCGTCTCGAGCGCGGCGACGCCGGCCAGGTCGGGCCGGCCGCCGCGCGACACTACGGCGGCGATCTCGCCAGGATGCCCGGCCGCCACGCGCAGCGCGACGGCGGCGCCGGTGCTGGCGCCGAACAGGCCGATCGGCAAGGCGGCGTCGCCCTGGCGCGCGCGCACCCAGGCGCAGGCGGCCGCCAGGCGCGGTTCGAGCAGCGCGATATCGAAGCGGGTGCGGTAGACCTGGTCTTCCGCGGGCGTGAGCAGGTCGAGCAGCAAGGTCGACATGCCGGAACGCTGCAGTTGGCGCGCGACGTATTGATTACGCGGACTCTTGCGCCCGCTGCCGCTGCCATGAGCGAAGATGACGGTGCCGACGGCTTCCGGCGCGGGGCCGAACACGCCCTCGAGCCGCACCGCGCCGGCGTCGACGGTGACGTCGTTGTCCGTCGCCAAGCCAGTGGCATGGATAGTGGTTTTCACGGTGGTACTCACGGTGGTGCGCATGCCCGTCTCCCGCGTTGCTGCACGTCCAGACGTTAGTTTGGGAGCGCCGTCATGTTCAGAATTGGGGCAGATCAATCGTGGCGTGTGCGCGTGGCCGGATGTTTCGCACACAATGGCGCATAGGGCCGTTGATCGGCGCTGACAAGGAGCCGAGGATGCACATCATCGCCGGCGCGCCGGCGCGCGCGCTACAGGTCGGCCAGCGGAATGGCGGCGCCGCCGCGGTCGCCGGCCAGCGCGCCGATCAGCTTGTCGAGGTCGCGCTCGAGGCGCGCGAGAGTGCGCGCGTCGAGGCCGGCGAGCGCATCGGGCAGCACGCCGGCGAACGGCGCCGGGGCGGCGCGCAACACGGCCTCGCCGTCGGCGGTCAGGTACAAGCCGAGCGCACGGCGGTCGCCGGTGTCCTTCACGGTGCGCACCAGGGCGCGTTCGGCGAGTCCCTTGAGCAGGTTGCTGGCGGTCGATTGGTGCACATCCATCGCCCGGCCCAGATCGCTCACGCCGATCCCGGGCCGCGCCGCGATCACACTGAGCGCCCACAACTGGGCGCCGCCGACGCCGGCGAGCGACTCCACCTGCCGGAAATGCGTCTTGACGGCATTGAAAACGATGCGAAACTGGCGCAGCACACGGCCGGCCGGGTCGTCGCCGGGGCCGACTGGAAGAGGGGTGTCGGGATGCATGCGAGCATCATAACGGAATATCGCTGCGCCGGGCGGGTGGCGGCATGAGGCGCGGCCATCCGGTCGGCGCCGCCATCACACGCGAATTGTCCGAGTGGCGCCTGTGGTGGGCACGCGCGGTGGTGATGGCGGCGGCGGCGCTGGCCGGGCTCACGGTGGTCGCGTTCAGCTGGGCCGGCGAACGCGCGTTTGGCCTGTTCGCCGCCGTCAGCGCGGCCGCCTGGTGGAGTCCGTTGCTGTGGACGCCGTTGTGTACCGGCGCGATCGTGTGGGCCACGCGCCGTTACGCGCCGGGCGCCGCCGGATCCGGCATTCCGCAGGTGATGGCCGCGCTCGAGTCCGGCGTCGCGCCGGACCGCCACGCTCTGTTCGTGTCGCTGCGCCTGTCGGCGGCGAAGATTGCGCTGACCACCTGGGGCTTGCTGGCCGGCCTGTCGCTGGGCCGTGAAGGACCGTCCGTGCAGGTCGCCGCCGGCGTGATGCTGGCCGCGCAGCGCTGGCTGCCGCGGCGCAGCGGCGTCACCGCGCACGGCCTGCTGGTGGCCGGTGGCGCCGCCGGCATCGCCGCCGCCTTCAATACGCCGCTGGCGGGCGTCATGTTCGCCATAGAAGAGCTGTCGCGCACGCCCGAGCAACGCAACAGCGGCCTGCTGCTGACCGCCATCGTGCTGGCCGGCGTGATCGCCGTCGCCGCCAACGGCAACGCCACCTATTTCGGCATCATCCACGCCAGCGCGGTCGGGCTCGGCATGCTGCTGCCGGCGCTGCTGGTGACCCTGGCGAGCGGATTGGCCGGCGGCCTGTTCGCGCGCTTGCTGATCAATTCGCTGAACCCGCAGTCGGGCGAAGCGAGCGGCATGCTGCGGCGGCGCTACCCGGTGCGCTTCGCGATCGCCTGCGGCCTGGCGGTCGCGGTGATTGGCGTGCTGA
Organism: Pseudomonadota bacterium; assembly: GCA_030272785.1. GTDB lineage: Bacteria > Pseudomonadota > Gammaproteobacteria > Burkholderiales > Burkholderiaceae_D > JAFCUW01. The sequence continues at coordinate 8,046 of JARXKM010000154.1, read as the reverse complement.
CCGACGGCGCCACCTTCGGCAGCGGCTACAGCCACACGCGCGCTACGCTCGCCGGCGCCGACGACCTGCCGGCCATCTACCTGCTGCTGAAGGTGATCGCCACCTGGCTGACCACCTGGTCGGGCGTACCGGCGGGCATCTTCGCGCCGGCGCTGGCGATCGGCGCGGGGCTCGGCGACGAACTGTCGCGCCTGAGCCAGTATCCGCATGCGCCGGCGCTGATCGCGCTTGGCATGGTCGGTTTCCTGGCCGCTGTGACCCAGGCGCCGCTGACCGCGTTCATCATCGTCATGGAGATGGTCGACGGCCACACCATGGTGCTCAGCCTGATGGCTGGCGCGCTGGTGGCCAGCGGCGTGTCGCGCCTGCTGAGCCGTCCGCTGTACGCGACCCTGAGCCAGATGCAGCTGCTGCGCTTGCCGGCCGAGCCGGCACCCGTGTCGGCACCGGCAAGGTGACTCAGGCGCCGGAATAGGCGACGCGGTCCTCTTCCTCTTCACGCGCCAGGGCGATTTCGCGGATCACGGCGCCGACATCGGCCGCCTGCTCGGGTGCGGCGACGACGCCGGTGAGCGGCGTCTCCACGCTGAGCAGGCCGGCCTGGTACAGGTTCCAGATTTCCTCGCCGTACTGGCTGTCCAGCAGTTCCGGCAGCACGGTGCCGAAGAAATTGGCGAGGTTGCTGACGTCGCGCTCAAGCATCGCGCCGGCCACCGAACTGCCGGCCGCGTCGATCGCCTGCGGCAGGTCGATGATGACCGGGCCGTCGGCGTCGACCAGGATGTTGTATTCGGACAGGTCGCCATGGATCACGCCGGCGCACAGCATCAGGACCACCTGGCGCAGCAGCGCGGTGTGGTAGGTGCGCGCCAGTTCGGCCGTGAGCGGCACGTCGTTCAGGCGCGGGGCGGCGTTGCCGTCGGCGTCGGTGACCAGCTCCATCAGCAGCACGCCCTCGAAGCAGACGTACGGTGTCGGCACGCGCACGCCGGCCGCGGCGAGCCGGTAGAGGGCATCGACTTCGGCGTTCTGCCAGACTTCCTCGGCCATCTTGCGCCCGTAGCGGCTGCCCTTCTCCATCGCGCGCGCCTGGCGGCTGTTCTTGACGCGGCGCCCTTCCTGGTAAGCGACCGCCTGGTGGAAGCTGCGCTGGTTGGCTTCCTTGTAGACCTTGGCGCAGCGCACGTCGTCACCGCAGCGCACCACGTACACGATGGCTTCCTTGCCGCTCATGAGCTGGCGCGACACTTCGTCGATCAGTCCTTCGTCGACCAGGGGCTGGAGTCTTTTTGGAGTTTTCATGGGTCATGCAGGCAACGGCGTGCGGGCCGCGGCGGATTTCGTAAAGTGAGCGATGGGCGTGGCGGTCCGGGTCTGGCCGCAGGGGCGGTGCGCGAGGCACCAGGCCGCATTTTACCCCAGACGGGGTGGCGCGCGGCATTCATACGTTGTCCTGCTGCAGGGCGCCTGGCCGGCGCCGCATTGAATAGGTCGCTTGACCTAATTTTAAAACGCCGCAATAATGACGCTGTCCGCGACGTCGCGGCCGATCATCATTGCACGGAAAGTTACCATGGACCAGTCGGCCACGAGCGCGCCGCGCCGCAAGCTCAGCGAGATTTTCAGCAAGGACGAGATCGCGCAGTTGACAGCCCGCTCCGACGCGATGGGCTGGTGGGCGCTGCTGTTTACATGGGGCGTGATCGGGCTGACGTTCGTTGCGCTGGCGCGCTGGCAGCATCCGCTGACGTGGCTGGCGGCGCTGATCATCCTTGGCGGGCGCCAACTGAGCCTGGCGATCATGATGCACGACGCCGCCCACGGCACGCTGTTCAAGACGCGCTGGCTGAACGAGGTGCTGGCCGATTACGCCTGCGGCAGCGCGGTCGGGGTCGACATCCGGCGCTACCGCCAGCACCACCTGGTCCATCACAGCAAGACCGGCACCGATGCCGACACCGACCGCAGCCTGTCGGCGCCGTTTCCCGCCTCGCGCGCCTCGCTGGCGCGCAAATTCCTGCGCGACCTGTCCGGCGTCTCGGGTCTCAAGCGCGAGTACGGCCTGCTGCTGATGCACGTGGGCGTGCTGCGCTGGACGGTAGCGAGCGACGTCGAGGTGCTGCCGCAGCAGGGGCGCAGATGGCGGCACTACCTCGCCGATGGCGTGCGCAACATGGGCAAGCCGGTGGCGCTGCAGCTGATCCTGTTCGGCGTGCTGTGGGCGGCCGGCCATCCGGCGCTGTACCTGGCGTGGCTGGGCGCCTACCTGACCACCTACAGCCTGTTCATGCGGATTCGTTCGATGGCCGAACACGCCTGCACCGAACCTGGCACCGACATGCTGCGCAACACCCGCTCGACCCGCGCCGGGCTGCTGGCGCGCGCCACCGTCGCGCCGCTGCGGGTGAACCACCACATCGAGCACCACCTGATGCCGGCGGTGCCCTACTTCCGGCTGCCTGCGATGCACCGCATGCTGCGTCAGCGCGGCCTGGTGGCACCGCCGCCGGGCTACCTGCAGGTGCTGCGCATCGTCTGCACCACTCCATGAGCTCGTGTGCGAATGCCGGCACTGACCCCGGGGGCGCCCCGGGGGTCAGTGCCGGCATTCGCACACGAACTGATCGGTGTGCGCGCGGTGATCGCGCTGGCGATGCCGATCTCGCCGATCGAGCGACGCAGCCGCCGCATTGTGATTGATGAGCCCGTGTACGAATGCCGGCACTGACCCCGGGGGGATCCAGCGGTTACAGGCGGATGATGTTGACGTCGTTGCCGAACACCTCGGTCACCAGCGGGAGGATGTGGTCGTTGTGGGTCAGGAACATCACCTGGGTCTGGCGCGACAGGTCGCCGAGCGCCGCCAGGCCGGCGCGGCAGCGCAGGTCGTCGAAGTTGATGAACAGGTCGTCGGCGATGAACGGCAGCGCGTGCGCCTGGCCCAGGTGCATGTCGAGCGCGGCGAGCCGCAACGACAGGTAAAGCTGGTCGCGCGTGCCTTCGCTCATGCCGGCAATGTCGACCACCTTGCCATCCGGACGCCGCCCCTGCAACTTGAGCGGGACGCTCTCGAAGTCGACCGTCAGGCGCTCGAACGAGCCGAGCGTGAGCCCGTTGAAGATCGTGCCGGCGCGCTGCAGCATCGGCCCTTGCTTGATTTCGCGGTACTGGTCAATCGACCATTTCAGCAGCCGTGCGCCGACATGCACTTTCAAATAGCGTTCGACCGCATCGGCCATCTGGGCGAGCGCTTCCTGGCGCTGGCCCTCGGCGCAGGCGGCATCGGCGGCGCCGCCAATCAGCGCGAGCGCGTTGGCGGCCGCCTGGCGCTTGACCGCCATTTCGCTCAACTGGTCGCCTAACTGCAGGTCGCGCCCCGCCAGTTCGTCCAGCTCGCCCATCAGCGCGAGCATGTCGATGCTGTCCGCTTCGGCACGCAGCTGTTCGATCGCCAGGCCGTCGCCGCCGTCGCGGATCGCCTGTTCGGCGCCCTCAAAAGCGAGCCGCAGTTTGCGCATGTCGTCGGAGCGCTCGATGGCGTCGGCCAGCGCGCCGTTGTCGGCCGCGCCGGAGCGCTCGAACAGCGGCGCCAGGCTCGCTTCGGCCAGCCGGCGCCGCGCCATCGATTCGTCCAGCCGGGCGCGGGCGGCGACCAGACCGGCCTGCTGGCGCGTCAGTTCCAGGTGCGCTTCGTTGGCCGCCTTCAGCCTGGCCGACAAGGCCAGCGCGATGTCGTCGGCGTCGGCACCGGCCAGTTCAGGCGCTGCACGTTCGGCCAGCAGCCGCGCGGCACTGGCCTGGCCATTGAGCTCGGCCTGCATCTTGTCGATGTGCTCGAGGCGGATCTTGCGCATCGCGGCCAGGCTGTCTTCGATCATGCCGATCGATGCCAGCACGCCGTCGACCTGCCCCGGTTCGGTGTGCGGCCACAGGTCAGACAGCGCCAGCGTGTCGGTCCAGCGCTGGCGCCAGCCGGCCAGTTCGGCGCCGGCGCCGGCGACCGCTTCGGTCAGCGCCAGCAGGGCCGCTTCGCCATCGTCGATCTGCCTGGCCAGCGTGCGGCGCTGGCCGGCGGCCTCGGTCATGGCGCTGACGATGGCGTCGGCGCGCAGCAGCAGCACCGCCAGCGGCGCATCGCCTTGCTGCTGCCCCTGCCGCGTCGGCGGCATTTCAGCGGCCAGCGCGGCGCGGTTCGATTCGCACAGTTCGGCGTGGGCCGCCTGCGCGCGGCGCGCTTCCGCCAGCGCCTGCGCCGCCTCGAGCGCGTGCTTGCGGGCGTCGAGCCAGCCGGCGGCCGATTGGTACGGCAGCTCGGGCAGGCCGCAATCGCGTGCCACGCCAGCCCACCGGGCAGCGCGCGCGGCGGAGCAGTCCTGCAATGCCTGCAGGCGCGAGCGCGCCGCATCGAGGTCGAGCTGCAGGCGTTGCAGATGCTGTTGCTTCGCCTGCAGGTCGCTTTCGAGCTGCACCTTGTCGTGACGCGTGTCGGCCAGCGCATCGGCGCGTTCGACCAGTTTTTCGTAGGCGCTGCCCTGCGCCAGCACGGCCTGCGGATCGGCCTTGAACGATAGCCAGCCGGCGTCGCGCGTGCTGCGTGCCTGTTGCACCTGGTCGCGGCTGACCGGCTGGTTGATCTCGCGGAACTGCGCGATGGCCAGTTCGCCTTGCGCGATCAGCTCGGCCAGCGACTGCGCGCGCGCGGCGGCAGCGCGTGCTTCCGCGCCGTCGTCGAGCTCCTCTTTCATCAGCGCCGACAGCGTATCGGCCGGCGGCGCGGTCATCGCCCGCAGAGCCGCCTCGTCGCACCGCCAGGCACCCAGCGCGGCGAGGCCTGCTTCGGCAGCGGCCTCGCGGTGGCCGACCTGCGCCTGCCGTTCGGTCCGCACGGCGTCGAAGTCGCCCAGCTTCTGCACCTGCACCAGCGCCGCCTTCAGGCCGGCCGGCACCTCGGCCGCCGGCAGCGCCGCCAGCAAGGTGCGGGCCTGGCCGATTTCGGCCAGCTTGAGCTTCTCGGCCCGTTCGGCAGTCCTGAGCTGCTGCTGCACGCCGGCGTGGCCGCGGATCAGGCGCGCCAGTTCGGCCTGCACCGCCTGGCTCGGCATGCGCGCGCGCAGCGCCTCTTCGCGCGATCCGTCCCAGCCCAGCTGCTCGGCAATGCCGGCGGCGATCAGCCACTGGGCGCCGACTTCGGCCTGCCACAGCGCGATGTTGGCCGCATGGGCGCGGCAGGCCAGCCGCGTGTCGTTCAAATCGGTGACCTCGGTGCCGAGCGCTCGGATGGCGTCGTCAACCGCGATGGCGGCGATGGCGGCCTGCGCGGCGCTCGCCAGCGGGGCGGCATGTTCGATGCCGGCGTCGGCGGCGGCGATGTCGCGCAGCGCCTCGACCAGCGTGCGCGCCGCCGTCGCCGGCAGTTCGGCCATGTCGGCGTGCGCGGCCAGCCGGCCCGCGATCTCGGCCAGCACGGCGATCTGCGGCTTGACCCGGCGCACCCGTTCGAGCAGGTCGCGGCGCGCCTTGATGGCCAGGTGGTCGCGGCGGGCCTGGGCATGGCCGGCGTCGAGCGCGCCGACCAGCGCGTGCGCCTCGGCCCAGTCCTTGGTGCGCACGGTGGCCAGCTTGAGCGCCGCCTTGGCCCGTTCGAGGTCGTCGGCGGCGACGTAATAGGCGCGGCCGGTGCTCTTGCGCTTGGACCACAGCGTCTCGGCCTCCGCTTCGAGCGCCTCGCGCACCGCGCCGAGGTTGCCGATGCCGGCCGCCGACTGGAACAGAACCTGCCCGAGGTCGTCCGACGCCGACAGGATGCTGTCGCCGCCCTTGACCAGGCGCTCGTGGTTGAGGCCAAACATCTGGGCGAAGAAATCGCGGTCGCTGCTGCCGAGGAAGGGATCGAGCGCGCTGTCGGGCAGTGGGCCGCCGGCCTGGTCGCGCAAGGTCGCCTTGTTCGCCTTGATGCGGACGAATTCGAGCGCCTGCCCGCCCTGTCGCACCAGGCCGCCGAGCTGCAGTTCGGGCAGCGCATGCAGGAAGGCGTGGGCGCTGCGTGCCGGGATGCCGTACAACAGGTCGAGGATGGCGGCGCGCACCGTCGATTTGCCGGCCTCGTTGGGGCCGACGATGACGTGAAAGTCGCGCTCGGCGACGGGAAAATCGAGCGAACGGTCGGCAAATTTGCCGAAGCGGATAAGGTCGAGACGGTCGATGCGCATGCGTCAGCCCGCCTTCGCCACATGGTCCAGCAGCGCCGGGCCGATGCTGCGCACCAGGCTGTCGGTGTGCCCTTCGCGTACCGCCGCCACCGACGGCAGCGCCGCAATCACTTCGAGCGGCAGCTTGCCGACCAGCTGCATCAGGTCGTCCTCGAGGCTCTGCATGAAGACGGGATCGAATTCGGCCTTGAGCAGCAGCGCCTGCAGGTCGGCCACCGCGTCCGAGCGCGCCGACAGATCCGTCGCCAGCAACTGCGGCGAGGTGCCGAGGCGGACCTTCTCGATCCACAGCCGTTCGCTGCCGATCACCGCCGCCTGCGCCAGCACTTCGGCGCGCAGCTGGCTTTCGAGGCCGAACAGTTCGCCGTGCGCGGGGGTCGCGCCGGTCAGGGTGACGCGCACCGCCAGCGGCACGGCGCCGGTCTCGCCGACCAGCTGTTCGAGGCCGCGGCCGGTCATCCGCAGCGCCTCGGCCATGCTGGCCGCGCCGGCCACGTCGACGTCCAGCGCGTGCCAGCGCAGCACGTCCACGTGCAGCCGTTCGATGTCGGTGATGTCGCCGCCTTCGACGCTGACCATCAGCGCGCCGCGCGGTCCGGGCTCGCGGATGTGGCGGCCCTGCAGGTTGCCCGGAAAGGCGATGACGGAGGCGCCGCGCCAGACGCGGTATTCGTGCACGTGGCCGAGCGCCCAGTACTGATAGCCGCGCGCTTCGAGTTCGGCGATCGAACACGGCGCGTAGTTGGCATGCGCGGCATTGCCTTCGAGCGCGGTGTGCAGCACGCCGATGTTGAACCAGCCTTCCAGCGGATCCGGGTAGCCGAGCGCGAGGTTCTCGAGCGTGGCGGCGTCCTTGAAGCTGCGCCCGTGCAGCGCTACCTTCAGCGCCGGCAGCGTGAAGGTGGCGGCCTGTTTGCTGGGAAAACGGTGCACGTTGTCGGGCAGGGTCAAGGTCTTGGTCATCTCGCTTTCGGCATCGTGGTTGCCGTACAGGAGATAGACCGGGATGCCCGCCAGCTTCAGGCGGCCCATCTGGCGCACGAAGAAGATGCCGGTGTTGAAGTCCTTCCAGTTGCCGTCGTACAGGTCGCCGGCGATCACCATGAAGTCGACTTTTTCCTCGACCGCCACCGTCACCAGGTTGGCGAAGGCGTCGCGGGTGGCAGTGCGCAGCAGCTGCGCCGGCGCATCGGCGTACGCGGCCAGCCCGGTCAGCGGGCTGTCGAGGTGGATGTCCGCAGCATGGATGAATCGCATCGTGTCGCCAGTGTCATGTTGATCGCGGCATTATATCCTTCGCTTCGGACGCACGGTGCAGCACCGCACTAGAACTGGTGGATGCTCAAGGCCAGCACGCCGGCGCTGCCGCCGACGATCGCGCTGCGCAGGCCGGGCGCGCGCGACAGCACATGATCGGCAAAGAAGCGCGCCGTGCCGATCTTGGCCAGGTAGAACGCCGCATCGGCCGCCTGGCGGGCCAGTTTCTGTTGCGCGACGATGGCCGCGCGCGCCATCTGCCATCCGCCCAGCACGATGCCGGCCAGCCGCAGATATGGCACGCTGCCCGCGTAGACCGCTTTGACGTCGGTCTTCGCATTGGCGACGATGTACTCGATGACCGCCTCGAGCGCCGTGCTGGCGACCGCCAGATGGTGCAGGATGGCGGTGAAATCGGCGCCGTGTGCACCGGCGCAAAGCTCGGCCAGGTCCGCCTCGGTAGCGCGCACCTGAGCCAGGATCGCCCTGGCTGTCGCGCCGCCGTCGCGCACCGTCTTGCGGCCGACCAGGTCGTTGGCCTGGATCGCGGTGGTGCCTTCGTAGATGGTCAGGATCATGG
>JARXKM010000009.1:13880-45450 GCA_030272785.1 Pseudomonadota bacterium | reverse complement strand
TCGCCGCTGCGCCGCACGAACACCGCGCCGGCATCGCGTCCGCCGGCGGCGGCGACGCTGAACTCGGGCAGCTTCTCGCGCATCAGCTGGCGCTTGAGACGGTTGTAGACGCGCTGCTGCACCGCCATGCGCGCCAGGGTCAGGCGGGTGTCGCCGATCAGCTGGGTGTCGAGCTGCGGCGGCGCGCCGGCGCCCTGGTAGCTGGCCAGCAGCGCCAGCACGTGCGCGGCCAGGTCCTGCTTCTGCTCGTCGGTCGCGTCCTTCAGGTTGCGCTCGTTGTCGTAGGCGACCCAGGCGGCCACCGACTCGGCGTCGAAGTGCGCCGCATCGCCCAGCATCAGGTACACGCGCAGCACCTCGTACAGGTACTCGGTATTGTTGGCGCTCGAGCGGCGCAGCTGGTCTTCCATGCGCTGCTGGATGCGCGGCAGCAGCGACTGGCGCAGCAGCTTGCGGTAGGCCTGCTGCGCGCCTTCGCCGAGCTTGTCGCCCTGGTACAGGCCGAAGCGCATCAGCCACGGCGCGCTTTTTTCGCGTTCGGCGTACCCGCCCGGCAGGTCGCGCACGGCATCGAGCAGCGCGATCACCTGCAGCACGCTGCCCTGCGCCGGCAGGGCCGCGCTGGCCTTGGCGATGACGTCGGCCTTGCCGCCGACGTCGGCGACGAACGCCTGGTTGCGGAAATAACTGGTCAGCATGCCGGCGCAGGCGAGCACCAACAGCACGCCAATGCCGACCGTGGCGCCCCACTGCAGATAGCGGCGCTTGCGCTCGAGCGCGTGGTTGACGCCGGCCAGTTCGGCCTCGGGAAAAATCACCTGCTGCAGCAGGTTGGTGATGAAGTAGCTGCGCCCGCTCGAGCCGTTCGGCGCCAGCACCTGGCGATCGAGTCCGAACGAGGCGGCCATCGCGCTCATCACCCGGTCGATCGGGCTGCCTTCCTGGGTGCCGCTGCTGAAGTAGACGCCGCGCAGCAGCGCCGGCTGCTGGTAGCGGCTGGCCTCGAAGATGTCGTTCAGGAAGCGCCCCAGCACGTCGCCGATGCCGGCGAACTGCTGCGGAAAGCTGTAGATCAGCGCGCGCTTGTGCGGGTCGCGCTCGTGCTGCATGCGCGCCAGCACGCGCGACTGCAGCTGCTGCTCGAGCAGCGCGAATTCGGCCGGGAAGCTGGCCAGGGTGGCGTCGACCGCGCCGGTGGCCGACAGCGGAAACGTCACGCCCCACACCTGCGCGCGCTCTTCGCGGCCGAGATTGTCGAAGTACTCCATGAAGCCGGCCAGCAGGTCGGCCTTGGTGACCATCACGTAGACCGGGAAATTGACGCCCAGCTTTTCATGCAGCTCCTTGAGCCGTTCGCGGATCGACTGCGCCTGCGCCTTGCGCCAGGCTTCGCCTTCCTGCAGCAGGTCGGCCGCGCTGAGGGCGACGATGACGCCGTTGATCGGCCGGCGCCGGCGGTGCTTGCGCAGCAGCTGCAGGAAGCCGCCCCAGGCGGCCTTGTCGACGTCGGCGTGGCTGTCCTGGGTGGTGTAGCGGCCGGCCGTGTCGAGCAGCACGGCTTCGTCGGTGAACCACCAGTCGCAGTTGCGGGTGCCGCCGACGCCGCCGATGGCGGCCTTGCCCATGCTCTCGGCGAGCGGGAATTTCAGGCCGGACTGCACCAGCGCGGTGGTCTTGCCGGTGCCCGGCGCGCCGATGAACATATACCACGGCAGCTGGTACAGGCCGCCCTTGCCGGCGCCGGTCTTGGTCTTGCGCAGGATCGCCATGGCCTCCTGCATGCGCTTGTTGATGACCGCCAGTTCGGCCGCGCTCTCCTTCATGCCGGCCGGCGGCGGCGCGTCAGCGTCTTCGCCGGCCACGCTTTTCATCAGCTTGGCGTTGGCCATGCGCGCGCTGACGATGCGCCAGCCGAAGTAGCCGGCCCACAGCAGAAAGAACAGCACGATGAAGGTCCAGCGCACGCCGCTCGAGGCGAATGGCTCGTGGCCGTCGAAGGCGAGCAGCGGCGCCTCGAACCAGACCACCAGGGACAACAGCAGGACGCCGAGGAAGGACAGCACCGCGGGCTTGATCAACCAGGAGAAAAATCGCTTCATTGCGTTCGGTGCTCCGTAAGTTGGCTAGGGTGCGGCGGCCGGCGTGACGACGATGATGTCGACGCGCCGGTTGCGCGCGCGGTTGGCGGCGCTGTCGTTGGCGACCAGCGGCTCGGACTCGCCGCGCCCTTCCACCGTGTAGCGCGCGGCCGGGCCGGCGCGCTCGGCGAGCAGGTCGCGCACCGACCCGGCGCGCCCTTTCGAGAGGTCGAAATTGGACGGAAACTTGGCCGACAGGCCGGGCTTGACGTTATCGGTGTGGCCGACCACGATGACCCTGCCCTGCACCGTCTTGAGGGCCTCGCCGATGCGCCCGAGCAGCGGCACGAAATCGGCGGCGACCTGGCCGCTGCCGGAGCCGAACACGCCGTCGCCGCGCAGGGTGACGACCGAGCGGTCGGCCGTTTCGGCCACGCTGACGGTGCCGCGCGCGATCTCCGGCGCCAGGAAACCGGCCAGCCGCACCGGCGCCGGCGCCGCGGCCACCGGCACCGTCGGCAGCGCCGGCGCGGCCACCGGCGCCTTGATGCCGAGCAGGCTGGCGAACACCGGATCGGAGGCATTGTTGAGGCGATAGCTGAAAAACAGCTGCAGCGCCACCAGCAGCACGGCGGCGCCGGCGGCCATGATCCACACCGGCACCACGCGCCACAGCGGTTCGCCCTTGCCGCTGGCGCCCTTCCAGTGCACCGACAGGTCGGCCTCGGTCGGGCCGCGCTGCTGGGCAATGAGCAGCTGCAGGCGCTCGCGCAGCGCCTCGAGCTGCGAGCGGCCGCCGTCGACGACCCGGTAGCGCCCTTCCAGCCCGAGCGCCAGGCACAGGTACATCAGTTCGAGCGTGGCGAGGTTGGCGCGCGGATCCTGGCCGAGCTTTTGCAGGATCAGGAAGAACTTCTCGCCGCCGGAGGCCTCGTTGTGGAAGGCCACCAGCAGGCTGCGGCTGGCCCACACGCCGCCGCCGCCCCACGGCGTCGACGAGATGGTCTCGTCGAGCAGGGTGCACAGCGCGTAGCGCGCCGCGGCGATCGATTCGTGCTCGACGCGCGCCTCCCTGGCGCTGGCCTCGAACGCCTTGACCGCCTGCACCAGCTGCAGCCGCAGCGCCTCGACGTCCGGATGGGCGAGCATGTGGCGCAGCGGCGTGACCAGGTCGAGCAGCGGATTGGCCGCGCGCACCAGCGGATTGAGCGCGTTGCCGTGCAGCTGCGCGGGGGCGCCGGCGACGCCGGTGGCGGCGGCCGCGACTCCGGGGCGCGGCGCGCGCGGCGCCAGCTGGGTGGCGTCGGACAGGTCGGGCGGCGGCGGCGGCGCGGCCGGCGCCGGATTGCGCCGGCCGCCCGGCGCCGGCACCAGCATGGTACGGTCGGGATCCTGCATCGGATCGTTGGGATCGCTCAAGGTACGGCCCTCGCATGGTCGGGCGCACCGCGGCCGGGGCCGCGCACGCCTTCAGGTACGGTTGACGGATGCTGCGCGGCTGTCAGGCCGCCTACTTGCGGATCGCCCAGAACTGCATCTGCAGTCCCGGGAATTCGTTCGGGATGTGCATCGCAAACCCCGCCGAGTTGAGTAAGGGTTGCCAGTAATCGCTGCTTTTATCGAGCTCGAAATAGGTGAAGCCGGCATGGAACGGCAGCTGGCGCGGCGCCACCGGCAGCGGACGCAGGCCGATGCCGGGCAGCTGCAGGTTGACCAGGTCGCGGATCTTTTCCACCGAGCCGATCTTGACGGTGGCCGGAAAGCCGCTGCGCACCGCTTCGGGCGGCATCTGCGCCGCCACCGCCAGCACGAAGGTGGCCGACTTGAGCAGCTCCGGATCGGGACACACCGCCACCCGGATGCCGAACTGGCGTTCTTCCAGCTTGAGCGCGATGGCGTGCGCATCGATCACCATCGACAGCGACGCGCGCAAGTCGTCGATCAGCGGCAGGAACGATTCGGCGAGGCGGTCGTGGCGATAGGCCGGATAGGCGCCGGCGCGCTTGTCGGCGCGGCTGAAGGTGGCCAGTTCGCCGGCCAGCTGCACCATCTCGCCGTACAGCTGCTCGGGATGCAGGCCGCTGATCGCGGCCAGGTGGGCAAACAGCGGCTCGCTGCGGTTGAGCAGCTGCAGCAGCAGGAAGTCGGCGATTTCGGCGGCGCCCGCGCTGCCCGGCTGGCTCAGGCGGCTGGCCAGCGCCTGGCCGCGCTGGCGCAGCAGGCCGACCAGTTCGTCGGCGAAGGCGGACAGGCGCGGCGCGGCGCGAAAGTCGAGGCACGGCGGGCAGTAGTCGGGGTCGAGCACGACACGGCTGTCGGCGCGCCGTTCGATCACGCGCGCCACCCCCAGGCCGGTGTAGGCGTTGGCGACGTCCGCTTCGATGGCCAGGCGCAGGCGCAGGCGGCCGACCTGCATCAGCGCGCTGTTGTCGAGGCCGTTGCTGTCCATCGCCTCGTATTCGGCGGTGCGGTGGCGGGCGAAATTGTCGGCGCCGCCGGCGTCGCTCACTTCGGGGATGCCCATGCGGCGGGTCGGCAGCGCCAGCATGATCAGCACGTCGCGCGCGTCGTCGGGGATGTCGAGCGGCTCGGGCAGCGCGTCGTCCTGCGGCAGGCGCAAGGTGGTGCCGTCGGGGAGCACCGCGGTGCACGATTGCAGCGCCAGCTTGCCCAGTGCGAGCAGCTGCTCGTCGATGACCAGGTTGGCGTAGCCCCACGGGTAGGCGCGCAGGTTGGCCACGCGCGTCTCGAGCATGCCGTGCAGGTAGCGATCGTGCTGCTGAAGGTGCTGGGGCTGCAGCAGCATGCCCTCGGACCAGACCACTTTACTATTCCAGGACATGGTACCCCGCGTGAGGAAGAGATCGGATGTGCTGCGGCGTGATCATCGGCGGCCCTGCTGCAGCCGCTGAATCTGTTCTTCGTAGGCGGCGCCGAATTTTTCGCCGAACAGGCGCTGGAAATCCTCGTCCGCCTCGAGTGCCATCTGCTGGTACAGCTCGACGAGCCGGTCCCACATCTTGGCCTTGCGGTTCGCCGACAGCATCTTGTCGAGCACCGTCGGCACCTGCAGGCGCTGTTCGATGGCGGCCGGATCGAACCGCTGCAGCACGCCGGCCAGCGCGGCGCGCATGCCGGCCATCATCGCCAGTTCGTGCGCCTTGAGGTCGTCGAAGGCGCCGGCGAAGGCGCGCGGCGGCGCCATGTAGCCGGGCATCGAGGAGTTCATCATCTGCATCATGGCGCTGTCGGCGTCCGGGAAAAATTTCAGCGGATTGTTCGCCTGCGACGAAATCATGGTCATCTCGAGGCGGCTTTCGCGCTTGGTCATGGCGCGCGCCATCAGCACGCTCATGGTGCCGGCGGTCGCTTCGCGCAGCATCGCGCCGGCCAGTTCGGCGATTTCCTCGGCCGAGCGCTTGCCGGTCAGCTCGGCGATGCCCATGCCGCGCATCAGCGCCTGGATGACCGGGTTGTCGCGCGCATGGCCGCCGCTCGACGCGGGCGGCGCCGGCCGCGCGGGCGGTTTCGGCGCCGGCGCCGGCGCCGAAACCGGGGCCGGCTCGGCGACGGGCGGCGGCGCGACCGCCGGCGCCACCACGCGCGGCGGCAGGTAATCGGCCAGCGGATCGTACTCGTCCGGGATGGCCATGCCGCCGCCACCGGCCTGCGGAGCCGGCGCTGCGCTGTACAGCGGCGCCGGCGGCGCGCCGAACGGCATCGGGAAGGGCTGGATTTCGGGCGACACGTGGTCGCTCTCGGCGCCGCGGAACGACGCCGCGGGCGGCGCCGCCGGCTTGGCGAAGAAATCGAGGCCGAACGGATCGAAGCCGGGATTATTGAAGTCGCCGCCGACGTCGAGGATGCTGGCGCCGGCCAGCGAATCGTCGGCATGGGCGGGCAGGCTGGCCGGCGCGGCGGCGACGGCGGCGCGCTGCAGCGGCGACGCCGGCAGCGCGGGCGCCCCCTCGTCGGCGGCGATGACGACCAACTGGTAGGCGCCGATGACGAGCCTGTCCTCGTCGGCCAGGCGGACGTCGCGGCCCTGGCCGACCGGGCGCTCGTTGACCAGGCTGGGATTGCTGCCGACGTCGATCAGGTAGTAGCCGCCGTCGCGAAATTCGATGCGGGCGTGCACGCGCGAGATGTACTTGCTGGGATCGTCGAGCACCAGGTCGTTGCCGGCGGCGCGCCCGATCGCACCGCCCAACTGGTCGAAGCGGCGCGCCAGCGGCAGCAGCGGCGCTTCTTCTCGGTACGTTTGAACGCTCAAGGTAATTGGCATCGGGGTCCTACCGAATGAATAATTCGCGCGGGCGGTACATTGTAATAATTATACCTTCGCCGGCCCCCGGCTCCAAGCGCCACGCCGCGCCGCGCCGGTGAATATTCATGGCAAGCCAAGCTCGCTGAGGAACTTGCTGCGCGCCTGCTCGGTGGGCAGCTGTTCGGCCAGCAGGCGATAGAATTCGGCCGGGCTGTTGGTCAGCTTGGCGGCGCGCTTGACGACCACCTTGGCGATCGGTCCGATGTGGGCGAGCAGCTTCTGGTGCGCCGCCTCCATCATCTCGGCGCTCAGTTGCAGGTGGGTGCCGCCGCCGGAGATCTGGCTCAGCTGGGTGGCCGGCAGCGCGCCGCCGGTGCCGGTGCCGAGCGCGGCGCCGACGGTGGACAGGCCGAGCTTCTTCTTGATCGCCCTGACGCTGTCGAGGAACTGCTTGCGGCCCTGCTCGGAGCTGATGTGCGGCAGCAGCTTGGTGCACAGATCGTCGACATCGGTCGCTTCGCGCGCGGCGTTCTTGAGCAGCAGCCTGGCCATCGGCCCGATCTGCATCGACAGCGCCACCTGCAGATCGGGCGCGAAATCCTGCAGCCACTGCGGCGCGGTCGACGGCAGCGCGCTGCCGGTGGCGCCGGCGGGCGGCAGCGGCGCGCTCGCCGCGCTGCCCGGCTGGGTCGGCGGCGCCGCCGGCGCGCTGTGCTCCGGCTTGCGGAAGGCCAGCACGGTGCGCTCGTTGTCCTCCTCGGTGACCGCGGCGCCGCCGGTCTGCTGCAGGTGCGCCTCGGTCAGCGCGGCGAGGAATGCCAGCGCGTTCGGGAAGCGCTCGTCGGCCTGCTTGGCGATCGCCTTCTGCACCACCGCGTCGAAGGCCGGCTGCAGCGACGGCTGCAGCGCGCTCGGATTGGCCGGCGTCACGTTCATGATCTGTTGCATGACGACCGACGCGGCGCCGCTGAACGGGCGCACGCCGGTGAGCATCTGGTACAGCAGGATGCCGACGGCGAACAGGTCGGAGCGGCCGTCCACGCTCTCGCCGCGGAACTGCTCGGGCGACATGTAGCTCGGCGTGCCGATCACCGCGCCGACCTGGGTCAGGGCCGACGATTCGATCTTGGCGATGCCGAAATCGGTCACCTTCACCTGCGCGCTGCCGGTGATGAGGATGTTGGCCGGCTTGATATCGCGGTGCACCACGCCGCGCGAATGGGCGTAGTCGAGCGCGCGCAGCAGCTGCGTCATGCAGGTGATGCAGGCGTTCAGATTCATCGGCACGTTCGGCACCAGGAAGGCGTTCAGCCCGGTGCCGTCGACATACTCCATGGCGATGTAGGTGACGCCGTCGGTCTCGCCGTAGTCGTACACGGCGACGATATTCGGGTGCACCAGGCGGCCCGACGCCTGCGCCTCGTTGCGAAAGCGCGCCACCAGTTCGCTCTCCTGCAGTCCGTCGAGCAGTTCGGAGCGGATCGTCTTGAGCGCGACGACGCGCGCGATGTTGGCGTCGAAGGCGCGGTACACCACGCCCATCGCGCCGCTGCCGAGCACTCCATCGATGCGGTACTTGCCGATTTTTTCTATCATCGCCTGCTTAGGTGAGGACTACTCTTCCAGCATCTTCAATGCGCTCGCCAGGCTGGTGCGCATGCGGGTAAACGACTGCGCCAGCGCGCTCAGTTCGTCGTTGCCCCTGACCTCGAAATCCTCCGCCTCGAACTTGCCCATGCTGACCTGGTCGGCCACCTGGGCGAGATGCTTGATGCGGCGCGTGACGAACAGGTGCACCATCAGGTTGAGCGCGACGAACACCACCACGAACACGCCCAGCAGCGAGAGCATGAAGGTGCGGAAGATGGCATTGGCGCGCTGCAGCGGCACCGCCATCGGCACCGAGATGACCTGGGCGCCGATGATTTCGTTAAGCTGCCAGCCGAAGCCGTTGTTGGCGCCGTAGATGTCGATCATGGTCTTGGGTGCGGCGGCGGCGGTGCTGTGGCAGGCCAGGCAGGCGCCGTCCTTGATCTGCAGCGGACGCGCGATGTACAGGCTGCGTCCGGTGGCGGTGTCGCGCTCGCCCGAAAACTCCTTCAGCTCGGGCGACTTGCGCAGCTTGTGTACGATGTCGGCCTCCCAGTCGGACGCCTTGTCGCGCAGGTTGGTCGGGTTCAGGGTCGCTTCCTTGTACGAAAAATCCGGATAGGCCTTGAGGATCACGTTGAGGTGTTCGACCGCCGAATACGAGGGCACCGACTGCGGGTGGAATTCGTACTTCATCTGGTTCTTCAGCAGCGGCGCGATCTGGCCGGCGGTGTAGCCACGCACGCTCTTGGCCGCCTCCAGCAGCAGGCGGGCGTTCTGCAGCGTTTCCTCGCGCGCGCTCTGTTTGAGCAGGCCATCGGCCACCACGCCGGCGGCGGCGAAACCGATGGCGAAGATCGTCACGAACACCAGATTGAATTTGGCGGCGATGGAAAACTTCATGTGCACTCCTCTCGTGTCCTGAATTGCAGATTCGTTGAATAAATATGGCGAGAATCGTCCTGATCCTGCGTCTCAAATGCTCGCAAGGCCCCGGCCTTGCTGTGCTTTGCTCCTTGTCTCAGGGCGATTTCGCCACATTTATTATTCAACGAACTAGCAATTCAGGACACTAGAAGGAAGACGATCAAAACTGCGTCAACGGACGAACGGCGGCCGGATGCAGCACGGCCTGCCATTCGCTGCCCTGCCCCAGCGCCTGCTCGAGCTGCTGGCGAAACGCCGGGTCCTTCAGGCGCGCCCGGAAGCGCTGGACGAACCCCTTGCGCACGGCGAGGCGCGCGCCCAGCCACGCATCGACATCGGCAAAATCGACCTCGCGCTCCTTCACCGCGGCCAGCTTGCCGGCCTTGCCGAGCGCCGGCCCGGGCGCGATGCGGTCGCGAAACGCCGGCGGCATCTCGCTGATGAACTGGCGCGGCGGCCGGCCCGCCGCCAGCGGCTTGGCGCCGTCGGCCACCGCGTACTGCTCGGGCGCCACCTTCAGCACGGCGCCCGGCCGGCCCTTGTCGTCGAAGCGGGCCGCCAGCTGCTCGCCCTCGTCGGCGAACAATTCATCCTTGCCCGGCGCGCTGCGGACGATGGCGGCGCCGGCGCCCACGCTCACCTGCAGCGCGCTGGTGGCGACCAGGGTGCGCCGGCCTGTCGTGCACAGCACCTTGACCCAGCCCTGCAGCAGGGCCAGTTCGGCCGGCGCCTTTTCATCCTGTCCGAGCGCCGTCAGGTAGACGCGGGTGCGCGGGCCGAGCGCGGCGATGCTGCCGGCGCCGAACTCGATCTGCGCGCTGCCGGCGCCGGTCTCGACGATGTCGTCCTTCTGCACCAGGGTGCCGCTGACCGCCTTGAACAGCTGCGCGCCGCGGATGATGCGCAGCGGCTGGTCGGCCAGCGCCAGCATCGCGGCCGGCTCGGCGCCGGCGGCGGCGCCATGCAGCGCCAGCAGGCAGACGGCGGCAACGGCGGAGCGGAGGGGCGCTGTCATGGCCGGATCAGTTGATCTTCACCAGCGCGCCTTCGGCCGTCAGCATGGCGCCCGCCTTGAGCGCCATGGTGGCATCGGCTTCAACGGCGATCTGGACCGACTTGATGGTGATCTTGGCGGCCTCGATCTTGATGCTGCTGCCGCCGACCTTCAGTTCGATCGAGGTGCCCGCCTCGATCACGCAGGTGGTGCCGACCTTGGTCTTCTGGCCGCCGTCGATCTTCAGCGACTGGTCCTTGTCGACCGTGCGCGTCTCGTTGTTCTTGATGTGCGCGGTCAGGTCGTGGTCGATGTCGGTGGTCTGGTCGTTCTTGACGTGGACCTTGCGATCATTGCCGACGTCGAGGCTCTGGTCGTTGCAGATGGCGATGCTCTGGTCGCCCTTGTCTTTCTTCTCGAAGCCGACCTTGAGGCTGTCGTTGTTCTTGACGACCCGGTTGTAGTCCTTCTCGGCCTGCACGTACACTTCCTCGGCATCCTTCTTGTCCTCGAAGCGGATCTCGTTGTAGCCGGCGCCGCCCTTCGAGGTATTCGACTTGAAGGTCGACTTGGTCTGCTCGGCCGGCAGCGCGTACGGCGGCATGGCGTCGCCGTTGTAGACGCAGCCGGTCACCAAAGGCTGATCCGGGTCGCCCTCGAGGAAGTCGACCACGACCTCCATGCCGATGCGCGGCACCGCGATCGCGCCCCAGCCCTTGCCGGCCAAGCTGTGCGACACGCGCACCCAGCACGAGCTGGTCTCGTCCGATTTACCGTCGCGGTCCCAGTGGAACTGCACCTTGATGCGGCCGTACTTGTCGGTCCAGATTTCCTCGCCCGCCTTGCCGACCACCATCGCCGTCTGCGGCCCCTGCACGAACGGCTTGCGCGCGCCCGGCGGCGCCCGGTAGCTGTGGTCCTTGCCGATGGCGGTAAAGCGGCAATCGAACTGCACCCCGCCGCTGCCGCCGGAACGGTAGTCGACGCCGGTCAGGTCGAACTGCGCCGAGGTCACCAGGTAGTCGCGGTTCTGGTCGTCGCGCGGATGATCGGTCAGGGTGAACAAGGCGCCGGTGGCGATGCCGCGGGCGCTGGCGCGCGCGTCGATCTGTTCGCACTGGCCGTGGATCGCCTCCATGCGCGCGCGCGTGGCGGCGTGGCCGGCGTCGCTGCTGCGGTACAGGCCCGGGTAGTCGTACTGATCGAACGCCTCCTGCGCGAAGGCGGCGGCGATGGAAGTCTTGACCAGCAGCGCGCCGCTGGTGCTGGCGGAGGCCTTTTCGAAGTCGAAGTCGTTCATGGCGAAGCTGCTGGCCTCGATCTGGCCGCTGGGCGACCAGGCGGTGACGGCTTCCTCGTGCACCGTCGCCGGGCGGCCGTCCTCGTCGCGAAACGGCACGCTGGCGTAGCCCGACACGCTGGCGTGGGCGCCGTACGAATCGGCCAGCACCATGGTGTGCTTGCCGTCGGCATGGGTGAAGTAGAAGTAGATGCCCTCTTCTTCGAGCAGCCGGCAGACGAAATTGAAATCGGTCTCGCGGTACTGCACGCAGTAGCCGCGCTTGAGCGGCGTGCCGCTCAGCGCGCCGGCGTCGAGCACCACCAGGCCGCCGTAGACGCCGGCCGCGCAGACGCTCTTGACGATGTCGAGCGCGCTCTTTTCCTGGAAGATGCGGCAGTTCGACGAGCGCGTGAGCAGCCACAGCGCCGGATGCACCACCGCTTCGTAACTGGCGCTGCCGTCGCGCCAGCCCTTGTAGCTAAAACGCGTGACGATGCCGTTGAAGTGGCGCGGCGCGCCGTCCTCGCTGTCGAGCGTGACGGTCATGTCCTTGCCGAGCACGTCGCCGATCTTGATGTCGAGCCGGGACGAGGCGAGCGTGATGCGAAACTCGAACATGCGGCCGAGCTGCTCGGTACCGAGCATGTGCTTGAACACCAGCACGTCGTCGGCCAGCGCGCTCTTGACGGCGACTTCACGGTGGGTTTGGGTGGCAAGCAGCATGGTGGGCTCGAGGTAAGGGGCGGATCAGGGAATCATCGTCTTGACGGTGCCAGGGTTGGCGAAGCCGATCACGCCGCCCCAGTTGCACATGCACTTCGAGACGTTGTCGAGCGCCGGCATGTTGGCGATCAGGACCGTCGGCGCACCCGGCACCCACGGCGCGCTGGTGACAGGGATGCACGGCATCGGGGTGAGCACGCCGAGCGCGGCGGCGGTGGCGGCGGCCACCATCGGATTGGCCGGCGAATTGCACATGCCGAACGGCAGGATATTGAGCATCGGGACATGGTCCATGATGTTGGCGGCGGGCGGGCCTTCGCACAAGACCTTGTTTTTCGGTAAAACCACCAGCGTGGCCGGCGCGAGGCCAAAGGTGCAGTTCATCAGCGCGCCCATCGACACCTGGTTCGGCATGGCAGTCCCCCGGAAGGCGCATGCACCTGCATGCGAATATGCTAACAAGTATGCCAGAAAAGAATGTCAATAAACAATCTCAATTACGATATACCGGCGCGCGCCGCTTGCTGCCGGGCACGCCGTGGCGCGGCGCGCTCCTATACGGCGGCAACGCCGCGGTGCATACCGGGCGGCGCGCCGCGTGGCGAAAAGACCCGCGAAAAAAGTACATAATTACAACGTTTTGCGATAAGCTCGCAGCAGGACCGCAACCGGGACTCCCATGAACAAACACAAGGCCAAACACACGGCCCCAAGCCGGCCGGCGCCGGCGCCGCTCGACGGCGCACTGCGGCTGGCGATCGACGCCCACCAGCACGGCCGCCACGGCGAGGCGGAGCGGCGTTACCGCGCCATGCTCGGCGCCGCCCCCCGGCATCCGGACGCGCTGCACTACCTGGGCGTGCTGCAGCACCAGCAGGGCCGGCACGCCGATGCGCTGGCCCTGATCGAACGCGCGCTCGCGGTGGCGCCCGACTATATCGACGCCCGCAACAACCTGGGCAACGTGCAGAAGGAGCTCGGAATGGCGGCGCAGGCGGAGCAGTCGTACCGCGCGGTGATCGCGGCGCGTCCCGGCTTCGCGCCGGCCCATAACAACCTCGGCGTGGTGCTCAAGGCGCAGCAGCGCTACGCCGACGCGGCCGAGGCCTACCGGCGCTGCCTGGCGCTGGAACCGGCGATGGCCGAGGGCTGGATCAACCTGGGCAACGCGCTGCGGGCGCAGGATGACCTGCAGGGGGCGATGTCGGCCTACTACGAAGCGATCGGGCTGGCGCCGCAGAGCAGCGAGGCCTACCGCAACCTGGGCCAGGCGCTGCTCACCAGCGGGCGCCATGTGGAAGCGCTGGCGGTGTACCGGCAGTGGCAGGCGCAGGCGCCGGACGACGCCGCGATCGGCCACATGATCGCCGCGCTGGCCGGTGGCGCGGCGCCGGCGCGCGCCAGCGACAGCTACGTGCAGACCACCTTCGACCGTTTCGCCGGCTCGTTCGACGAGGTGCTGACGCGGCTCGACTACCGCGCGCCGGCCTTGTGCGGCGCGCTGATGGCCGAGCTGCTGGGCGCGCCGGCGGCCGCGCTCGAGGTGCTCGACGCCGGCTGCGGCACCGGCCTGTGCGCGCAGTACCTGCTGCCGTATGCGAGCGCGCTCGATGGGGTCGACCTGTCGCCCAAGATGCTCGAGCAGGCGGCGCTGCGCCACTGCTACCGGCGCCTCGAGGCGGCCGAACTGGGCGCGTGGCTGGCGACGCAGCCGGCCAGCTACGCGCTGATCGTCGCGGCCGACACGCTGTGCTACTTCGGCGCGCTCGGCCAGGTGGCCGCCGCCGCCGCCACCGCGCTGCGGCCGGGCGGCCACTTCGTCTTCACGCTCGAGGAGACGGCCGACGCGGCGGCGTGGCCGCAGTTCCGGCTCAATCCGCACGGGCGCTACAGCCACACCGAGGCATATGCCCGGCAGATGCTCGAACAGGCCGGGCTGACCGTGGTGGCACTGCGCCACGACGTGCTGCGCACCGAACTGAGCGCGCCGGTCGCCGGGCTGACGGTGGCGGCGCGCCTGAGTGCCTGAGCGGCTGACGCGCTGCACGGCTACCCTTCACTTCACCACACTGACCAGGAGACGAACATGACGGCATCGCTGAATTTCGCATTCAATCTGGGCGCGGCAGGCAAGGCGGCGCAGCGCGACCCGCAACGGCCGATGCGCATCCTGGTGATGGGCGACTTCAGCGGCCGCGCCAGCGGTGCGCAGGACGGCGCGGCCGGCCTGGCCGCGCGCACGCCGCGGCGCATCGACATCGACAACCTCGACCTGGCGCCCGGCCGGCTGGGCTGCGCGCTGCAGCTGGCGCTGGACGGCGCCGGCGCCGCGCCGGTGCGCATCGAGCTGCAGCGGTTCGACGATTTCGAAGCCGAGCAGCTGCTGCGCCAGCCCGGCCTGTTCGGCGCGCTGGCGGACCTGCGTGCGCAACTCGACAATCCGGCCAGCTTCGAGCAGGCGGCGGCGCGGCTCGGCATCGGCGCGCCGCCGCCGGCCGCGCACGGCGAGGCGGCGGACAACCCGTTCGCCCAGCTGCTGGGCGGCGCGATCCAGCGCCCGGCGGCGCCGGCCGACGGCGCCCCGGGTGGCTTGGCGGCGTTCGTCAAGAGCGTGGTCGGCAAAGTCGCCATCGCCGATCCGCGCCATGCGCAAGCGTTGGCCGCGCTCGATCGCCTGCGCGGCGAGCGGCTGCGCGCCGTGCTACACGATCCCGCCTTCCGCGCGCTCGAAGCGAGCTGGCGCAGCCTCGAGCTGCTGGTCGGCGACCTGGAACTCGACGAACAGCTGCAGCTCTACCTGCTCGACGTCAGCAAGGACGAACTGCAGACCGACCTGGCCGCGGCCGGCGCCGACCTTGGCGCATCCGACGTGTTCCGCCTGCTGGTCGAGCAGGCGCGCCGCGCGCCGGACGGCGAGCCGTGGTCGGTGCTGGTGGGCGACTACCGTTTCGACACCGGCGCGCAGGACATCGCGCTGCTGGCCGCGCTGGGGGCGATCGGCGCGCAAGCGGGCGCGCCCTGGCTGGCAGCGGCCGCCGATCCGCAGGCCGGTGATGACGACGGCGCGGCGCGCTGGGCCGCTTTGCGCCACAGCGCGCAGGCGGGCTGGATCGGCTTGGCCACGCAAGGTCTGCTGCTGCGCCTGCCCTACGGCAAAAAGACCGACCGCATCGCCGCCTTCGACTTCGAGGAGCTGGGTGACGCGCCGGTGCACGCCGACTACCTGTGGGGCAATCCCGCGTACGCCTGCGCGCTGTTGCTGGGGCGCGCATTCGAGCAGGAAGGCTGGGACATGCAACCTGGCGACCAGCTCGACATCGACGACCTGCCGGCGCACACCTGGCAGCAGGATGGCGAAGCGCAGCTGCAGGCGTGCGGCGGCGCCTACCTGTCCGAGCGCGAGGCCGGCGCGATCCTGCAGCAGGGCCGGATGCCGCTGCTCAGTTTCAAGAACCGCAGCGCGGTTCGGCTGCTGCGCTTCCAGTCGATCGCCGATCCGGCGCGCGCGCTGTGCGGGCCCTGGCAGGCGGGTTGAACGGCCGCCACCTCTGGGGTCAGGTCCACCATTCGAACATGTGAAAATCCACATGTCCGACTCGCGGACCTGACCCCGGCCGCACTCGCACCCCAGGGGTCAGTGCCGGCAATCAGACACGAGCTCAAGGGTGCGCCCCCCCCCGATAGTGGCGATCCCCTACCGTTTACACCGCCCTCGCCTGTCACAAAACCCATCAATACGTCGCGTTATTGTATTTGCCTCTGCTGCCATCATTCAATTTGTTGTTGACCTGAATCAGAAACGCCTTCTGGAGGAACGCTGAAAAGGTCGCCGGTTCACCGGGATCGACCTTGCTGTCGTTGCCTTTCACGTAGCGCAGAGCGAGCTTTTCGAACAGCGGCACCCTGACGCGCTCGACCTCGACTTGCCACGCCTGCACATTGGGCTGCGCGATCACCAGGTTCAACTCCGGGAAGGCGGCCTGCAGATTCGCGCCGACCGTGGCGAACAGGCGCGCGGGAGCAGCCTTCAGCAGCGTCATGCCGATCTCCATGAACGTGGGCAATTTGTTATAACCGGTCTCGTACGCCCCCCACTTGAGCCGCTTGAAGGTCGTCAATGCCAGGTAATCGGTCATGCACTCATCCCAATCGGAGCCGCGCATGCCATAGACATCGGGGGCATTCTGGAAGCCTTGCGTGGTGTCGGCGACGGTCCAGTGCACTATTTCATGGACCACGGTGCAGCGGATCTTTCGCATGTTCATGGCCTTGTCGGCCAACATGTCTTCTTTGTATTCCACCCTCGACGTATTGAAATAGACGCCATCGCTGGCCGCCTTCGCGGCAACGGTGAGATACATGTCGCCGCCCCACCCGACACATTTTTTGGCCCAGCACTTGTCGCACAGGCTTTGAATATCGAGCGTGGCGGCCGATCGCGTCACCTGCGCATTTGCCGGCAGAATCGAACCGAGTTCGGAGAGCACTTTTTCGACATCACAATCGACCGTCAGGCCGGAAGATGAGGTGATCTGTTTCTTGTAGACGCGGAAGTCGACGTCTTCCTTGCATCCGAGGCCGGTGCATTTCATGCTGGTCATATTCGGTTTTGCGGAAACAAACATGATCAGATCCTTTCTTTGAAAGCCCGATCAATGGCGCTGCTGCGACCTTCCAGCGCCGACAGGGTTGAGCTTGTGTCCGGATGCCGGCACTGACCCCGGCACCTGTAGAGCTCAGCGGGCCTCGATGGTGCCCGGCGGGAAGATCCTGATGAAGTGCGCATCGGCCACGTTGGGAACGATGCTGCCGCGGCGCAAGGCGCGGATCTGGTTCTTGAGGTTGCATTCCGCGTAGGTCGGGTTGGTGCCGGCGGCTTCGTCGTCGGTGAAGTTATTGCATCCGTAGGCGAGCCCGCCGCGCCCGGCGACCATCCAGTGCCCAAGCTGGCCACCCGCCTTGGGCGTGCCGTTGGCGTTCGAGCGGTACATGTAGACGATGTCGCCGGGGTTGGGCGGTGCGTGGTCGAAGAGGACGAAGTCGGCAGTCACGTCGACCATCCGCCCTGCCGGAAAGATGGCCAGCAACTGCGCGGCGACGCAGTTGACGTCGGTCTGCGCGCCGGCGACGGCGCTCACGCCGCTGTTCAGGAACCAGGGCATCGAGACGAAGCCTGACGCCAGCAGCCACGATTGCACGGCGCGATAGCAGGTGGTCTCGATCGGGAACGGCACATCCTGGCGCGTGATGCTGTGCAGGCGATTGAGCAGAGAAACGTCGCGATTGGTTGGGGGCATCGTGCTGGCCGCCGCGATCAGCGCATCGGCGTCCGCGTTGGGCAGCGCCATGTACATCGCGATCGCGCGCTTGATCTCGGTCTCGCTCTTGGACTTCCACTCGTTGACGGTGCCCTGCGGCCAGCCGCCGTCGATCAGCGGCAGATGATCGATGGCCTGCGCCGGCGGCGCCAGGTAGACGCCCTGGCACAGCAGCAAGGCGCGCAACGCCGTGCGCCGCGCCTTGCCGTTGCTGACGAACACGCCGGCGCCCGACGTCGACATGCCGGCCAGCAGCGCGGCCATGGCGACGTCGAAATCGCGCACGCCCACCACCGTGGTCACCCGCAGCATGATGTCGTTGGCCAGGCGCTGCGACACGTTCTGGCTGATGTAGGCGATGGCATCGTGGAACTTCAAACGGGTCGTCATGCGGTCTCCTTGGAGAATGACATTATCAGGTGAAAGCGGCCGGTCCTCCAGCAGTGCCGAGGCCGTGTCCGAGTGAGGGAACGCGTCGCGGCCGATCGGCTCACCTGCTTATTTGGTTTTGCGGAAACAAACATGATCAGATCCTTTCCTTGAAAGCCCGTGTCCGGATGCCGGCACTGCCCCCGGGCCAGGGACAGACCCGGCACGCGAATTCTGACCCCGGCGATGCCAGGGGCCGGCTCAGGGCGCGGTGGTTCGCCGCTTGCGGCTAAGGCATGGCACGCACCACGCCATCGTCCAGGCCGTACGTGAAGTGCTGACCATGTTCGTTCACGATGCGCAATTCGCGCCGGCCGGCATCGAGTTCGAGCGCGGTAAAGAACACGTCGCCAGCGTCGGGCTCCAAGCCTTCAGCGCGCGGATAGTCGTACACCTTGACGACCGAGCGCGTGCCGCTGGCGAGGTCGACGACCGCCAACAGGCCGGTGCGTTGGCCCAGGCCCTCGCGTTCACCGTTCATGATTTGCAGGTAGCGCCGGCCTTCGAACAGGACAGGCGGCAATCCCGGCTGGCCGACGCGGCTACTGCTGCTGGTAATCTCAGATGACATCAAATTCTCCTTGGTCGGTGCAGCGGGATCACTGACGCAGGCGGTCCCGGCAAAAGCGAGCGCCACCATCGCCGCGCTGCCAGGCAGCACCCGGGTTAGTTCCAATTGGCACCCAGCTGGGTGAGCGCGCCGCCCGTACCACCGGTGGCGCGCAGGATGTCGCCATCGGTGAGGTCACCGGCGCAGTCGGCCGCAAAAAATGCCCAGCTATCGGCGTTGACGGCCGCCTCGGCTGCCGTGATGTGCGTGCCGACCCCGATGCCGGCGTGCGCATAGGCCTTGTCGTCAGTGCGACCGTCGATATGCGAACACTCATGCACGATGACACGGGTCCAGTTCTTCTTCATGTCGTGCAGCACCGAGATGTCGAAGTTGTGGAAAAGTGCCTGCTCAACATAGATCGTGCGCGGGCTTTCGGCGACTGCCCCGATCGAGTACATGAAAGCCTCAGTATATTGTTGCTTGGCATCGCCGCGCTGTTGCGGCAGGTCGGTAATGACAATGCCGTTGCTGTTGAGACTATTGGCCATCTTCTTGAATCCGACCAGAACGCTGGCGATCGTGGCGTTCAGGTCGGTTTCCGAAGTGGTGGCAGTGGCGAACCAGCGCTTGACTTTCACCATCGATTTCGGATTTGTGGCCGCGCTCGCCAGCACCGCCTTGGCCGCTTCGACCCAGGCCAGCCCGAGCTGGGTGACTTCGCCGAAGCGCTTGCGGGTCGCCGAGTCGAATTTCTCAGTGACGTCGGTCAGCTTGGCCTTCACCGCAGAATGGGAAGTCTTGGCAGCGAGCAGTTCATCGGCGGGAAAATTCGTAAATGCCGCCGGCGTCGACAACACCCATACCTGCTGGCCGCCGCGCTCGCCGACCAAGTAGAGGTGGCGCAGGAATTTTAGCAGTCCCACCTTCTCGACGCTCGCCTGCGACGGTACGCCCGTGCCGGCCGGATCCATGTCGACCGCCTCCATCATGCGCTCTGCCTGTTTGAACTTGAGCGCGACATCGCGCAGTGTGTCCAGTGCCCCGGCATGGTTGGCGTCCGGCCCGCTGGTATGCAGCACTCTTTTCAAATCGAGGATGTTGGCGGCCACGCCGCCGAGGGTGACAGCCTGTAGCAACTTACGCTGTGCTTCGTACTCGGTGCCAAATCGAACGTTTGCCATGATGCCTCCGTGTTGAACCCAATCAATCAGTCTCCTGCATTCGGCCAGGCGTCAATGCCGCGCTCGTGCGCGCCAGCCTTCCGCCCGCAGCCTGACCGCCCAAGCGGCGAGACGTTCTTTCAAACTGCAACAGGAATATTTTGGACCGCCGCCTCGGCTCGCGCCCACAGTCGATTGGTGTGCGCCACCGGGGTGCCCGGCGAACCTCCATCATCTGAATTTTTTATCGAGATAAACAAAACGCCTCCTGCCGCCCCGCGATGAATGTGGATCTGGTTATTTCCGGGGTGATTGTTCAAGACAAACAGGACATTGTCGCGAAACGATAGGTGATTTCTGACCGGCAAGGTATTGAGGTGCGTTCCGATATCGGGAAGGCCCAGTACCATAGGTGTTCCACGAAAGCGACGGCGTGTCATGATGCATTCTCCTTGAGTGATTGCGTGGCCGTTAGCCCGGCCATACAGTTGTTGTGCTCATTGTCAAACCAGTCAAGAAACTGCCATCGGCGGCAGAGCCCGTGTCTGAATGCCGGCACTGACCCCGGGGTCTCATTGCGGGCGATCGACATCTCACAATGTTCAGCCTTGATCCATCAGCTGCAGCGCTCCGGCCGCGGCAGTGGCCAGGAACCGGAACAGCAGATCGAGCACATAACGGATGAAGCTGCTCGTAAAATTCGTCGTCGCCTGCGCCGACCGCCCGAGAAACTTGAGGATGGCAATCATCAGCTTGCGCACATAGCCACTGATTTCGACCGACGCCAGCACGCCCAAGGTCAAGGTCCGCGCCAGCGTGTCGAGCACCGTCGCCACACCGAGCGCGCATGAGCCGACGACCACGCTGGCAATCTGCTTGAGGATCCAGTGCAAACAGGTGGTGATCATCCACAGCACTTGCGCCGAATACATCTTGATACCGCTGCCGTTGGTGGCGGCCTGTGCGAGCCAGGCCGGCGCATCCATGCCGGGATGCGGCACCTTCCTGCGCAGGCCATCCCATGCGGTCGCGCCGACCGACGCCATGTAGGTCTTCATCCGATGCGCATCGCCCGACACGAACGCGCCATACGGCAGCAAGAAGCCGCCATCGTCGAACGGCAGATGGCAGAACGGAAAGAGCGGAATCATCGAAATGGGATCAGCCGTGTGGTGGACCCGGTAGATATTCTGGCTGCCGAGCCGCTTGGTGAGGCTGTGGCTGAACCCGAACTCGCCGACCCGGGGACAGCCGAAGGTGTACAGCTTGGTGTGGATCTTCATGCCGGCCAGGTGGTCGGCGACAATTGTCGCCAGCGCGCCGCCCAGGCTGTGGCCGACCACATGCGCCGCGACGACGTTACTCTGCTGGCTCAAAAATTGTTGCAGCGTCGGCTGGAAGGAATCGAACGTCGTCTTGAAGCCGGCATGAACAGGGTAATTCGATGGCCCCAGCCGCATGGACTGGCACAGATCGGTCACCACATCGGCAAGGGTGTCGGTACCGCGGATGGCGATCAGCAATTCGTTGGGGCGAGAGCGGCTGCTGCCTTTTGCCATGTAGCCGAAGGAAGATTTCACGCGCCAGAAATTGGCCCCGCTGCTGCCGGTAAAGCGGTTGGCATCGACGCTGTCCAAGGTAAAATTGCCGAAAATTCCAAACTTCTTTTCACGCATCTCGCTGCTGTCCTTGCGCAGGATGTCGAGCTCGTCGTCGTCATTGAGCTTGTAGACGTCCGAGGCAATCTTGGCGGCCACCGCGGGTGTCAGACTGGTTGCCATTGCGCCCTCTGTCAAAGTAATTTACAGATGCCGTTGACGCTGTCGCGTATATGAAAGCCGTTCTCGCGCGTCAGCTCGCAATCGAGGTTGATGGGTTTGCCATCGAGCTCGCCGTTGACCACATAATCGTGTTTGAAGGTCTCCCATGCGACGTATTCCTTGCCTTCATGGTCGATGTAGATGAACTGCCCGATCACCGGTTCATGCGGAATGCTGGCCGATATCGACTCCCGCTCGATCTGGGGAAAGCGGAACTGGCCCGCGCTGTTGGTCGCGGTCTGATCCTTCCCCTTCTCCTTGCCCCAGCGCCAATTGAACACGCGGCGCACTGTCACGCCGCTCAACGGCTTGCCGTCCTTGAGAACGGTGCCGTGCACCTCCGAAAACAGCACCCTGCTAAACCGGCCCATCGCATTTACCCCCAACGTCAAACAGCACAGCGCAATCAGGGCGCCGGCGAGTGCAAGCGCCCTTTTCGTCCGCTGCATCGATGCCACGCGCCGGCGACTACTCGAACCCATACGCAAACTCGCCGTTGGCGGCAGTGACGCGCACGCCCGCCACCTGGCGCCCCTCCATCATCCGCGTCAGGAACACCCGGCTGATATCGGGCAGCATGGTGTTGGTCAGGATGGCGTCGATCATGCGCCCGCCCGATTCGCTCTCGGTGCAGCGCGAGACCACCAGCTTGACGACGTCCTCGCTGTACTCGAACGGGATCTTGTAGCGCGCCTCGACCCGCTTCTTGATGCGGTTCAGCTGCAGCTTGACGATCTTGCCGAGCATCTCGTCCGACAGCGGGTAGTAGGGGATCGTCACCAGGCGCCCCAGCAGCGCCGGCGGGAACACCTTCAGCAGCGGCGCGCGCAGCGCCTTGGCCATGCCGTCCGGGTCCGGCATCAGTTCGGGATCCTTGCACAGGCCGGCGATCAGGTCGGTGCCGGCGTTGGTGGTGAGGATGATCAGCGTATTCTTGAAGTCGATGAAGCGCCCTTCGCCGTCCTCCATCGAGCCCTTGTCGAACACCTGGAAGAACATCTCGTGCACGTCCGGATGGGCCTTTTCGACCTCGTCGAGCAGCACCACCGAATACGGCTTGCGGCGCACCGCCTCGGTCAGCACGCCGCCTTCGCCGTAGCCGACATAGCCGGGCGGCGCGCCCTTCAGGGTCGACACGGTGTGCGCTTCCTGGTACTCGCTCATGTTGATGGTGATGAGGTTCTGCTCGCCGCCGTACAGCGCCTCGGCCAGCGCCAGCGCGGTCTCGGTCTTGCCGACGCCGGAGGTACCAGCCAGCATGAAGACGCCGATCGGCTTGCTCGGATTGTCGAGCCCCGCGCGCGAGGTCTGGATGCGCTTGGCGATCATCTCCATCGCGTGGTCCTGGCCAATCACGCGCTGGTTCAGCTGCGTCGCGATATTGAGGATGTTTTCCATCTCGTTCTTGGCCATCCGGCCGACCGGGATGCCGGTCCAGTCGCCGACCACCGCGGCCACCGCCTGGTAGTCGACGGTGGGCAGGATCAGCGGCGTCTCGCCCTGCAGCGCGGCCAGTTCGGCCTGCACCAGCTTGAGCTGCTCCATCAGGTTGGCGCGCGCCTCGACGCTGAGCGCGGCCGCGGGCGCTTCGGCGCCGGCCGCCGCTTCGAGCTTGCTGCCGGTGCCTTCGACCGGCTGCGCACCGTCGCGCAGCTGCGCGCGCAGCGACAGCAGCTGGTCGACCAGCACGCGTTCGGCGTTCCAGCGCGTCTCCAGCGCCGTCAGGCGGACCCGTTCGTCGCCGAGCAAATCGTGGGCATCGGCCGAGCGCTTGCCGGTCTCGATGCCGATCGCGTTTTCGCGCCCGATGATGGCCAGCTCGGTCTCGAGCGCCTCGATGCGCTTGCGGCTGTCGTCCACCTCGGCCGGCGTGGCGTGCAGGCTGACGGCCACGCGCGCGCAGGCGGTGTCGATCAGGCTGACCGATTTGTCGGGCAGCTGGCGCGCCGGGATGTAGCGGTGGCTCAGCTTCACCGCCGCCTCGAGCGCCTCGTCGAGGATCTGCACCTTGTGGTGCTTTTCCATGGTCGAGGCGACGCCGCGCATCATCAGGATGGCGCGTTCCTCGCTCGGCTCGTCGACCTGGATGCTCTGGAAGCGCCGCGTCAGCGCCGGATCCTTTTCGATGTGCTTCTTGTATTCGGCGAACGTGGTGGCGCCGATGGTGCGCAAGGTGCCGCGCGCCAGCGCCGGCTTGAGCAGGTTGGCGGCGTCGCCGGTGCCGGCCGCGCCGCCGGCGCCGACCAGCGTGTGAGTCTCGTCGATGAACAGGATGATCGGCTTCTGGCTGGCCTGCACTTCGTCGATCACCGAGCGCAGGCGCTGTTCGAACTCGCCCTTCATGCTGGCGCCGGCCTGCAGCAGGCCGACGTCGAGCGTGAGCAGCTGCACCTCCTTGAGCGCGGGCGGCACGTCGCCGCGCGCGATGCGCTGGGCGAAGCCTTCAACCACCGCGGTCTTGCCGACGCCGGCCTCGCCGATCATGATCGGGTTGTTCTGGCGGCGCCGCATCAGGATGTCGACCATCTGGCGGATCTCGTCGTCGCGCCCGACGATCGGGTCCATCTTGCCGCTCCTGGCCTGCTCGGTCAGGTCGACCGTGAATTTTTTCAGCGCCTCCTGCTTGCCCATCGCGGCCGGTGCGATGGCGCCGCTCGCCTCGCCCGGCGCGCCGGCCTGGAAGCCGTCGCTGGCGCCCATCTGCGCTTCCGGCGAGGCGCCCAGCAGGCTGGCGAAATTGTCGCTCAGGTGTTCGAGCTTGATGCGCTCGAACTGTTTGCTCATGGCGAACAGCGCGTTGCGCAGGTTGCTCGTCTTGAGCAGGCCGACCATGATGTGGCCGCTGCGCACCTGCGCCTCGCCGAACATCAGGGTGCCGAACACCCACGCCCGTTCGACCGTCTCCTCGAGCTGCGAGGACAGGTCGGTGACCGCGGTGGCGCCGCGCGGCAGGCGGTCGAGCGCGGCGGTCAGGTCGCGCGCCAGGCCGGCGCCATCGAGCTCGTAGTGGCGGATCAGGCGGTGCAGGTCGGAGTCCTGCAGCTGCAGCAGCTGGTGGATCCAGTGCACCAGCTCGACGTAGGGATTGCCGCGCAATTTGCAAAATACCGTGCTGCTCTCGATGGCGCGGTAGCACAGCGAATTGAGCTTGCCAAACAATGCAACACGACTGATTTCGGCCATGATCGTTTTCTCCAGGTGGCGCCGCTAGGCAGGGTCAGCCCGCGAGGGCGGTCGGGTGTATCACTAGTTGATCGGTGTCGCGCGCGGCCGGGACGCTGGCCAGGTAGGTGCTCCAGCCAAGCCGCGTCGCGCCCAGCCGCAGCGGCGGCACCTGGTCCTGGCGGAGGATCAGGCGCACGTCCCAGTCGAGCACCGTGCCGGCATAGTTGCGCACCCAGGCCGCCAGGCGCCGCATGCTGTCGCCGCGCGGCAGCATGCGCGTGTAGTCGGCGTAATCGAGCGGGCCGATCACCAGGCGGAACTTGTGCTGGCAATCCCACACCCGCTTGCCCAGCACCGCCGACACGCCCAGGCGGTTGCCCTGCTCGGGCGCGCCGATGCGGCTGTGGATCTCGGGCGGCAGCGCCATCCAGTGGCCGACGAATTGTTCGAGCGCGATGGGCAGCCTGAAGTAGGCGCGCAGGATCGTCACCAGGCCGGCCGCCGGGCGCTTCTGGTTGGCCATCAGGCCGGCGAAATGGAGCTTGGCGAAGTCGCCGATCTCGTCGCGCTGGCGCAGCGCCGGCGCGCCGATGCCGAACATGCTGCCGACGTAATCGGCGTAGCGGTCCGACTCCGGGCGGTCCAGGCTGATGGCCGGCTCGGCGCTGGCGCGGGCGCGGTAGAACAGCGCCAGCAGGCGGTGATGGAAGACGTCGAGGAAGGCCACCATGGTCGGGTCGGCGGCGTTGCGCGAACGCTCGCGCGCATATTCGGTCAGGTGCAGCGGCAGCGGTCCGTTGGCGCCGAACAGGCCAAAGAAGTTGACCGCCAGGCGCGCCTTGGCGACGGCGCCGGCCGGCCGGTAGTAGCCCACCGCGGTCGGATGGAACGACAGCGACGGATCCTGGCCGAAGCGCACCGCGTCGTCGCGCGGACGCAGCGAGGCGCCGGTGCGCGGCAGCGCCGGATAGGCGCAGTCGAGCAGGCGCACCAGCTGGAAAAAATCCATCTTGCCGGCGCGTTCGGCCAGCATTTGTTCGATGTCTACAGGATCGCGCATGCGCCCTCCCGTGCCGGCCAGCGCATGATTTCGCCGCGCGCCACCGTCTTGACGACCGTTTCGGTGAACGCGTTGATCGAGACGTACTGGGCGAAAAAGTGGCTCAGCACGCCGCCGAGCACGAACGCGCCGGCGCCCTCGAAGGCGGCGTCGTCCATCGTCACGGTGATCTGCAGCCCGCGCCCGAAGGTGATCGGGCCGGGCGTCGGCATGCGCCGGATGATCGGCGCCGAACTGACCGAGCGCACCCCCTCGACCTGGCGCTGGGCGCTGACGTCGGACGGGTGGCAGTACAGCGCCAGCAGTTCGCGCAGCGCCACCGCGCCCTGCTGCGCATCGCTGTCGACCAGCGACAGGTAGTTCAGCGACAGCTGGTTGATCAGGCGCCAGGCCACGCTGCCCTCGGCGAACGAGGGGAACGGCTGGCTCGGGCCGGCCAGGCAGCGCACCGCCAGCACCGGGCCGCCGGCGTCGAGCAGGAAATCGGTGCCGCCGATCCCGAGCGGCATCGACAGCGGCAGGTCGCGGTTGGTGCACCAGACGTTCAGGCCGAGCTGGCGCAGTTCGTGGCGGTACGGCGCCTCGGCGGCGTCGACGATCGACACGAACGCTTCGCTGCCGATGTAGGACGAGCGCGGCCCGCGCACGCGCTGGCGCTGCGAGACGACGCGCTGCTCGCGGCGGATCTGGTAGAACGCCTTGCCCTGCTGGTCGCCGCCGATGTCGCGGGCGCTGTAGAACGGATAGAAAGGCTGCTCCGAGTCGGCGCCGGTGCCGAAGCCGGTGACGTCGTCGATCTGGTAGACCTCGAAATCCATCGGCCGGGTGCGGTCGACCAGCACGTGGTACTCGAGCTGGTCGCCGGACAGGTTGATGCGGTCGGCGCGGCGCTTGAACAGGTTCACCACCGGCGTGCAGTGCAGCGCGAAATTGCTGCTGTCGAGGGCCTGCTCGAGGCGCGCGTCGCCGCGGTTGAGCAGCACCACGATGTCGATCTCGGTGCCGGCGCAGGCGCGCATCGCCGGCGCCAGGCCGGTCAGCTCGATGAACTGGTAGCGCGGGGCGAAGGCGAAGTACTCCTGCAGCAGGCGGTAGCCCTGGAAGGTGCGGCTGCCGCTCGGCAGCAGCGCCTGCGCCTCGTCGAAGCCCTGCGGCTGCAGGGCGCTTTTCGGCAGCAGTTTGTGCCACGCCGCCGGGCGCGCGGCGGGTAGCACCAGCACGCCCTCGACGGCGCCGAGCAGCTTTTCGTAGATCTTGCCGGGCATGTCGTCGCCGCCGCGCAGGTGCAGGCTGAGGCGATCGATCGGCAGCTGGCTGAACGGCACCCCGCCGGCGCTGCGCAGGCGTAGCCGCAGGCCGGCCTTGACGTTCGGCGGCAGCGCGGCGTCGACCCCGGCGATGCTGCCGCCGTGGGTGAAGAACTTGGCCTCGGCCAGCTCGATCGGCCACAAGGTGACGTCGTGCGCGGTGCGGTATTCGCAGGCGGTGGCGTCGTCCTTGCCCAGCACGCTGCGCATGGCCGCGCCGCGCGGCAGCCGGTAGCCCTTGGCCAGCGCCGGATTGCTCAGGTCCGGCTGCAGCTGCACCACCGCCATCGACGGCGTCGGCGCCAGGAAGTGCGGGTACACCAGTTCGGACAGGTGCTGGGTGAAGCGCGGGAACTCGGCGTCGATCTTCATCTGCACGCGCGCGGCCAGGAAGCTGAAGCCCTCGAGCAGCCGTTCGACGTAGGGGTCGGCGCAGTCGAAGCCTTCCAGGCCGAGCCGCCCGGCGATCTTCGGGTACTGGGCCGCGAACTCGCCGCCCACCTCGCGCAGGTGCTGCAGTTCCTGGCTGTAGTAGCGCAAGAAGCGTGGATTGGTCATGCGCGCTTGCCCGTCGTTTCGCTCAGCTTGATGCTGGCCAGGTCGATGTCGAGTTCGGTCTTCAGGTACAGCCGCTCCGGATAGGGCTGGGCCCACATGTCCGCTTCGATTTCGAACATGATGGTGTTGATGCTCTCGACCGGGATCGCCTTGACGACGACGCTGGCGCGGATCAGGCGCGGCTCGAAATCCCAGATCGCCTGGCGGATCGCGCGTTCGAGGTCGTTGGTGTTCATGCCGGCCAGCGAGGCGCCGGAGATGTCGGGCATGCCGAAATTGATGACCGAATTGGCCAGCTGCGGCAGCCGATGGCGCTCGCTGACGGAAAACAGGTTGGTGGTGTTGAGCAGCCAGGCGAGGTCGCGCAGCACGCCTTCGCGCAAGGTGCGCACGCTCATCACGCGGCGTTCGCGCGATTCGGCCGCCTTGTCCGGCTCGTCGTCGGTGAGGCGGTCGAGCAAGGACGGCTGCAGCCGCTCGCGGGGCGCCAGTTCAGCCATGCTCGTCGGCGCCGCTGTCGGCGACCGCCAGCGCATCGTCGTCGACCGAATCGAGTTCGACCACGCGCACGTCCATCAGCGCGTAGTCGCCCGCCTCGGTGGCGAGCATGCGCTGGCCGATGCCGACGCCGTCGCCGTCCCACTCGGTGCGGCGCGCCAGGCGCAAGGCGTCGTCGGCGCTGGCGGCGGTGTGATTGTAGCGGGTCGGGATCAGGCCGACGGTCTGGGCGCCGTTCGACCAGGTAAATGAGGCGGCGGTCCAGACGGCGTCGCGCAGGTCGCACGGCGCATCGATCTCGATGCGGCTGATGCGGCACAGCGGAATCCAGAAATAGCGGCCGTTGACGATCGCCTCGAGCAAGGGTCCCAGGCGCGCATCGGCGTCGGCCAGCCAGTCGAAGCGGGTGCCGTCGATGCTGCCGCCGATCGCCGGCGCCGCCTCGAAGGCCTGCGCGCGCATCGCCGCGGCGCGCTGCGGATCGCTGCCGTCGAGGCGCAGCGCCTCGACCAGCTGCGCCATCCAGGGCTGCGGCTGGCCGAACATGAGCGGCGCGCGCAGGCCGGCGAAAATGTCGGCGCGCAGCGCCTCGCACTGGATCGCCTCGCGGTAGGTCTGCGCCATCGGCAAGGTCGCCGCATCGAGTTCGGCGGCGACGTTGAGCTGGGCCAGCGCGCGCGGCCAGTCGCCCGTCACGCACAGCAGTTGAAACAGGAAGATGCGCAGTTTGACGTCGGCGGCATCCTTGCGCACCGCCTCTTTCAGCGCGGCGAGCGCGCCGGCCAGGTCGCCGTCACGTATCAGCTGTTGCGCAAGCATCAGAACGCTCCCCGCCGGCAGCGGCCGGCAAACAGGTCGGTCTATCGGTCCATGCCGCAGCGCCAGGCGGCGCCGCGGCCGGCACATCACACTGCGGTCACGTCACTTCGCCGTGGTTCTCGGCGATGTTCCAGGTAAACGTCTTGTCGCCGGCGACGGTGCCCTTGCTGTCTTGCGGCGTGTAGGCGAAACTGACCTTGCCGAAGTTGAGCGTGACGTTCTCCGTGAGCCGGTCTTCGCCGCCGCTGCCGCCGGTCGACAGCGACGTCACGATCACCTCCTCCATCGTGATGTGGATGTACTTGTTCTGGCCTTCGCCGGCCTTGCGCACCATCAGTTCGCACTTGGTGATGTGGCTGCCCTTGGCCAGCGCGGCCATCAGTGCATTCGAGGCGCTGTCCATGTACTTGGTAAACGACAGATCCTGGAAGTTGGCCTTGCCGGCGCCGCCGCCGCCGCCGGTGTGGGTCGAGCCGGACTGGCTCATGCCCCAGCTCCAGGCCAGTACGTCGATGTCGCCCTTCGGCCCCTGCACCTTGTCGCGCGACTCGCCCTTGATGGTCGCACCCATGTTGATGAACATATCCAATGCCATTTTGCTCTCCTGTAAGTGCCAGCCATTCAGTGGCCCGGCGGTGGTGACACATCGAAAGACGTGGCCAGGCAAGGCGCGCCCGGCCACGGGAAGACTCGCAAACGCTTAGCCCTTGGCCGACGGCAGCTTCGACACCAGCCGCAGCGACACGGTCAGGCCTTCGAGCTGGTAGTGCGGACGCAGGAAGAACTTCGAGGTGTAGTAGCCGGGATTGCCCTCGACCTCCTCGAGGATCACCTCGGCCGCCGCCAGCGGCTTCCTGGCCTTGGTCGCCTCGCTCGAACTGGCCGGATCGCCGTCGACGTACTGCATGATCCACTTGGTCAGCCAGCGCTCCATCTCGTCGCGCTCCTTGAACGAGCCGATCTTGTCGCGCACGATGCACTTGAGGTAGTGGGCGAAGCGGCAGGTGGCGAACAGGTACGGCAGGCGCGCGGCCAGGTTGGCGTTGGCGCTGGCGTCGGGGTCGTCGTATTCGGCCGGCTGGTGCAGCGACTGGGCGCCAATGAAGGCGGCGAAGTCGGTGTTCTTCTTGTGCACCAGCGGCATGAAGCCGTTCGCCGCCAGCTCCGCCTCGCGGCGGTCCGAGATGGCGATCTCGGTCGGGCACTGCATCGCCACGCCGCCGTCGTCGGTCGGGAAGGTGTGCACCGGCAGGCCCTCGACCGCGCCGCCGGACTCGATGCCGCGGATGCGCGAGCACCAGCCGTATTCCTTGAACGAGCGGTTGATGTTGACCGCCATCGCGTAGGCGGCGTTGGCCCAGGTGTAGTTCTTGCTGCCCGGCGCGCTGGTGTCTTCCTCGAAGTCGAACTGCTCGACCGGGTCGGTCTTGGCGCCGTACGGCTGGCGCGCCAGGAAGCGCGGCATGGCCAGGCCGACGTAGCGCGAATCCTCCGACTCGCGAAAGCTGCGCCAGGCGGCGTGCTCGGGGGTCTGGAAGATCTTGGTCAGGTCGCGCGGATTGGCCAGCTCCTGCCACGACTCCATCAGCATCACCGCCGGCGAGGCGGCGGCGATGAACGGCGCGTGGGCGGCGGCCGAGATCTTCGCCATCGAGGTCAACAGCTCGACGTCGGGGGCGCTGTTGTCGAAGTGGTAGTCGGCGACGATGGTGCCGAACGGCTCGCCGCCGAACTGGCCGAATTCTTCCTCGTACATCTTCTTGAAGATCGGGCTCTGGTCCCACGCCGTGCCCTTGAACTTCTTGAGCGACTTGCCCAGGTCGTTCTTCGAGATGTTCATCACGCGGATCTTGAGCGTCTCGTCCGTTTCGGTGTTGTTGACCAGGTAGTGCAGGCCGCGCCAGGCGCCTTCGACCGCCTGGAACTGCTCGGTGTGCATGATCAGGTTGATCTGGTCGCTGAGCTTCTTGTCAAGCGCGGCGATCATGCTCGAAATGGTCTCGAGGACGTCGCCCGACACCAGGTTGGTGCCCGCCAGCGCCTGCTCGGCGAGCGTGCGCACCGCCGTCTCGACCGACTCCTTGGCCTTGTCGGACTGCGGCTTGAATTCCTTCTGCAGCAAGCTACTGAAATCGCTCATCTCGAGCGTGCCAGCTGCTTGCTCAATCTCTGCTTGGGCCTGCGCCATCGTCGTTCTCCAGTAAGAAAGGGGGAATTACTGCGGTTTCGGGGCCGACGTCAGCGCCTGCATCAGCGCCGGCTCGGCCAGCAGTTTGGCGATCAGCTCCTCGGCGCCGGTCTTGCCGTCCATATAGGTCATCAGGTTGGCCAGCTGGCCGCGCGCCTCGAGCAGCTTGC
The DNA here is from genome assembly GCA_030272785.1 of Pseudomonadota bacterium. Classification (GTDB taxonomy): domain Bacteria; phylum Pseudomonadota; class Gammaproteobacteria; order Burkholderiales; family Burkholderiaceae_D; genus JAFCUW01. Next base: position 14,544 of record JARXKM010000009.1, on the reverse strand, counting down.
TGAGCGAATCGACCTTGCGCGCGATCGCCGCCGGCGTGAAGTCGTCCATGCTCTCGAACGTCATGTCGATGGCCAGGTTGCCTTCGCCGGTGAGGGTGTTGGGCACCTGCACCGCGACGCGCGGCTTCATCGCCTTCAGGCGCTCGTCGAAATTGTCGACGTCGATCTCGAGGAACTTGCGCTCGGCCACCGGCGCGAGCGGATCGGCCGGCTGCCCCGACAGGTCGGCCAGCACCCCCATCACGAAGGGCAATTGCACTTTCTTCTCGGCGCCGTAGACCTCGACGTCATACTCGATCTGCACGCGCGGCGCGCGGTTACGCGCGATGAATTTCTGGCTGCTCTCTTTGCCCACGGTTGATTCCTCCAAAGATTGAACTACACGGCTACAACGAAATGGCGGTGCTATTGCTCTTGAAGGGGACCGCGGATCAGCGCCACTTGTCCCACGCTGTCCGGTGCGAGGTCTTCCATGATTTCGAAAAACGATTTCGGCGCCAGCCGCTTGGCGCGCTCGAGCAGCATCGGCACCGGGCTCGACGGTTCGCAGCGGGCGTAGTAGGCGAGGATCTTGTCGAGCATGCGCACGACGTCGGCGCGGCTGTCGATCTCGCCGCTGATGGCGCCGCCGCCAGCGCCGGCGCGGCGCGCGGCGCCGGCGGCG